>JAUMYI010000278.1 GCA_030528705.1 Comamonadaceae bacterium
CTTGGGCTTGGCCACCGGCTTGGGCTTGGGCTTTGGGGGGGGCGGCTTGGGCGGCGGTGGCTTGGGCGCGGGCGGCGGTGGTGGTGGAGGCGGCGGCTCCGGGGCCGGTGGTGGCGGCACGGGCGCGGGCGGCGTTGGGGGCTGTGGCGCTGGCTCGGGCGCTGGCGGCGCTGCCACGATGAGCTGCGAGATCATGACCGCTGGCTTGACGTCGTCCTTCTTGGGCGGGTTGTGCATGGCGCGCTGCACGCCCCACAGGGCGGCCACGTGCAGCAGCAGCACGCCGCCAGCCACCCAGGCATAACGGCTTGTCGAAGGGGCGGGGGTCAGAAGGGGGGGCGGTGTCATGGCGCGGGCACTTGCGGGCCACAGGCAGCGCCAGGCCAATGCCAGGGGCGCACTGCCTGGCAACAGGCGGAACAAAGAAAAACAAGGACTGAAACGTTGCCGCTACTGCGGCCATGGGCGGGCTGCCTACTTGTGCAGCACCCACCAGATAGAACCCAGAACAAGCATCAGGCTGCCTGCGAGCGAGGCGATGAGCTCCATACCAGAGACCCTCCAGAACGGGACGCGGGCTGTTCGGCGCAGGCGGCATGATCGATGGCCGCGATGGGGCGGCTGGCATGGCATTGCTGCACCAGGCTGCGGGCCATGCATTCGCAATTGCCGCATTGGGTGGCGACGCCCAACTCGAACTGAATGTCGTCAAAGTCCATGCCGGCATGGGCGTGGCGTGCAATCTCTCGGTCGGACACTCGGCGGCAGACACACACGATCATGGCTTGACCTTTTGGCTGGCTGGTGGATGAAAAGAGGAAGTGGACGAAGATTATAAATACGAATTTTTCGCATTAGCAATGTTTGTTTTTCGCCCCAGAGAAAAAAGGATTTTGGCGGCCTGTGCGAAGGGCGTGAACAGGTTTTGCGCGGTCTGCCTCCGGCTTGGCGCTAGCATGGCCGGCGCATTAGCACATCCCTCGTGCGCACACCCTCTTCAGGACAGGACATCACTATGGAAAAACGCCTACTGGGCCAGAGCGAGCTGGCCGTCTCCCCGATTTGCCTGGGCACGATGACGTTTGGCGAGCAGGTCGATGAGGCCCAGGCCCACGCCATCCTCGATCGGGCGCTGGATGCTGGGGTGGATTTTTGGGATACGGCCGAGATGTATGCCGTGCCCGCGCGGCAGCAGACCTGCGGCGCCACCGAAACCATTTTGGGCAACTGGCTGGCGCGCAACCGCAGCCAGCGCCAGCGCATCGTGCTGGCCAGCAAGGCAGCCGGCCCCAGCCGCGGCATGCCCTGGATCCGCGCCGGCCAGGGCATGACGGCGGCGGACATCGTGGCCTCTTGCGAGGGCAGCCTGCGCCGCTTGCAGACCGACGTGATCGACCTCTACCAAATCCACTGGCCCGAGCGCCACGTGCCGATGTTTGGCGCGCTGTACTTCGATCCGCAGCAAGAGCGCACGCAGACCAGCATCCTGGAGCAACTGCAGGCGCTCGATGGCCTGGTGCGCGCCGGCAAGGTGCGCTGCATCGGCCTGTCCAACGAAACCCCCTACGGCGTGCATGAGTTCGTGCGCCTGGCCGAGCAGCATGGCCTGGCGCGCGTGGTCAGCGTGCAAAACCCCTATGCCTTGACCAACCGCAGTTACGAGAACGCGCTGGACGAAACCTGCCACCGCTTGGGCGTGGGCCTGCTGGCCTATTCGCCGCTGGCCTTTGGCGCGCTGACGGGCAAGTACGACGACAGCGGCATTCTTGGCGCGCAGGCGCCGCGCGGGCGCTTGAGCCTGTACGAATCGGTGCAAAAGCAGCGCTGGGCGCGGCCCGAGGCGCTGGCGGCGGCGCGGCGCTACAACGCGCTGGCGCGCGCGCACGGCCTCACGCCCACCGAGCTGGCGCTGGCCTTCGTCTACCACCGCTGGCAGGTGTGCAGCACCATCATTGGCGTGACCAGCCTGGCGCAGCTGGAGCAGAATCTGGCGGCCTGGCCGCTGCGGCTGTCGCCCGAAGTGCTGCAGGCCATCGACGCCATTCGCTGGGAGCTGCGCGACCCGGCGCAATGAAGCCAGCCCTGCGCCTGAGCGCCATCAAAAAAAGCGCCTGGGGCCCAGGCGCTTGCAGTGTGTTGTCGCTGGCCCGCCAGGGGCAGGCCAGCGGGTTCTAAAAGGCTTGGAACAGGTCCTCAGCCCCTCAACCCTCGGACGGCGAAGGCATGCCAATGGTGTGGCTGAAGCCGCCATCGACGTAGAGGATTTCGCTGGTGATGCCCGCCGCCAGATCCGAGAGCAGAAAGGCCGCGGCATTGCCCACGTCCTCGATGGTGACGTTGCGGCGCAGCGGCGAGGTGGCGGCGAAGTTGGCCAGCAGCTTGCCGAAATCCTTGATGCCGCTGGCGGCCAAAGTCTTGATCGGCCCGGCGCTGATGCCGTTGGCGCGGATGCCTTGCGGGCCCACGGCCTCGGCCAGGTAGCGCACGCTCGCCTCCAGGCTGGCCTTGGCCAGGCCCATGGTGTTGTAGTTGGGCACGGCGCGCTCGGCGCCCAGGTAAGAGAGCGTCAG
>JAUMYI010000279.1 GCA_030528705.1 Comamonadaceae bacterium
AGCAGGAAGTCGCGGTAGTCGTCCTCCTTGCGCGGGCGGAAGGCGTCGTGCAGCAGCACCTGGAGTTTGTCGCCCTTGGCGATGCGGGCCACGGGCTCACCCCCTTCGGGCTGGCTGCTGAGGGTGATGGGCGCCAGGGCCGTGCTTTTCAGGCCCACGTAGTAGAAGGCCTGCGCGACTTCGGCCAGCTGGCCGTCGTCTTTCAGGCGGTATTTGCTGAAGGTCTGGTGGTGGCGGTTGGTGTGGGTGCTGCTGTAGAGCGTGCCGTTGCCGGGGAAGTAAAAGGTCTCCCCGCCCAGCATGCGCCCGGCGGCGAGCCGGCCATCGGCGCGTTGCTTGAGGTCATCGGCATCGAGCAGCTCGCAGTAAGGGTCGGCGCTCGGGCCGGGGCCGCATTCGAGCCGGTAGTTGCGATCGTTGGCGGCAAACTGGCCTTGCAGCAGCACGTAGCTGTCCTCATTGCTTTGCGCGGCGGGCTTGAGCGGCTGGATGCGCTGCGGGTTGTAGTGCAGGGCAAAGGGCGGCAAGCCTTCGATGTGCAGGCCCTCGGGTATGGGGCTGAGCTTTTTCAGTTGGCTGAAGTCCTCGCTGTCGCGGCTGTCGGCAGCGGGTTGGGCGTTGGCGGCAATCCAGCCGGTCAGGCCCAGGTTGGTCTTGACCAGGTAATGCGCTTTGTCGGGTGTGGCCAACAACACGGTCAGCGGGGCCTGGGCGGGCACGGTCGTCACCGGCGTGCCCTTGCCCGGCTGGCTGCTCAGCGCCAGCGGGGCCTTGGCCGTGGTGGCCTGGCCGATGTAGAGGTAAGGCGCCTTGCCTTGGTCACCGCCTGCGGCAGGGGCGATGGCATCGGCAAACAAGGCCTGCTGCGCCAGCGCAGGCAGGGCAATTGCGCACAGCGCTGCCAACAGCATGGGTTTTTTCATGGCTCGTCCTCTGGTTGTGAAATGACAAGGCGTGGTTGTAACACCAAGGTGCGCCTGTGGTGTTTGGATATATCTGTTGCAGAATGTGCGGCGTTGGGCTTTGGAGCTTTGGGGTTTGTTGAGATTGAGTGTTGCGGTGGTTTTTCGAGGCAAAAGCCGCTGCAATACGGAATCTCCACACGCCCTAGATTGAGAGCCTGGGGCGTGTCGATGAACAAGGAGCTTGGATGTACCTGCTTGCTATTTCTTTGATCCTGCTGGCCATGAAGTACTTTGCCTTCGGGCCGGTGGCCGATTGGCCGTGGTGGTGGATTGCCGTGCCCTTTGGCCTGACGGCGCTGTGGTGGGCCTGGGCCGATTGGTCTGGCTACACCAAGCGCAAGGTGGTCGAGAAGGAAAACGAGCGCAAGCAGGCGCGCATCGCCCGCGATCGCGAGCGTCTGGGCCTGATCGTGCGCAAGGGCAAGAAGTGAGATGCTGAGCGGGCGCTGATCTCAACAACCCCTAGTGTGCTGTCGCGCAAATACCTACGCATCAAGCCGATGCCTGTCGCGCCATGGCTGCGTTGCAAATGCGCGCGATACCGCCCGGTATCGCTGTGCTTTGCGCCTTGCCTTGACACGACAGGCATCAGTTTGATTTGTGCAGTGATCTGTGGGACAGCACACTAGCGCCGCGTTTTGCGCAGCGGGCCCGGTGTGCTGCAAAATCCGCGCATTTTTGGGCCATTGTCTGGGCCCCTGTTCGGGCTGGCTGGCCTGCCGCCGCCCGCTAGCAAAGATTGCTTCATGACCGATACCACTGCCATCCCCTCCAATACCGCTGAACACCAGAGTGCTGCCAATGTGGTGCGGCGCGAGGATTACCGCCCGCCTGCGTTCTGGATCGACGCGGTGGATTTGAGCTTTGACCTCGACCCCGCCAAGACCCGCGTGCTCAACAAAATGCGCGTGCGCCGCAACCCGGATGTGCCGGCCCAGCCGCTGCGGCTCGATGGCCAGGAGCTGAACTTGGCGCGCGTGCTGGTCAATGGCCAGGGCGCGAGCTTCAAGATGGAGGGCGAGCAGCTGGTGCTCTCCAACCTGCCCGAGGGGCCAGAGCCTTTCGAGCTGGAGATTTTCACCACCTGCCGGCCCGAGAAGAACACCCAGCTCTCGGGCCTGTACGTCAGCCAGGGCACCTTCTTCACGCAGTGCGAGGCCGAGGGCTTTCGCCGCATCACCTACTTTTTGGACCGGCCCGATGTGATGAGCGTCTTCACCGTGACGCTGCGCGCCGACAAGGCCGCTTACCCGGTGCTGCTGTCCAACGGCAATTTGCTGGAGCAAGGCGAGCTGGAGGACGGGCGCCACTTTGCCCGCTGGAGCGACCCATTCAAGAAGCCCAGCTACCTGTTTGCGCTGGTGGCCGGGCAATTGGTGGCGCGCGAGCAGGCCATCACGGCGCGCAATGGCAAGCAGCACTTGCTGCAGGTGTACGTGCGTCCGGGCGATCTGGAGAAGACCGAGCATGCCATGCGCTCGCTCATGGCCAGCATCGCCTGGGACGAGGCGCGCTTTGGCCTGCCGCTGGATCTGGAGCGTTTCATGATCGTCGCCACCAGCGACTTCAACATGGGCGCGATGGAGAACAAGGGCC
>JAUMYI010000280.1 GCA_030528705.1 Comamonadaceae bacterium
CCTTGGCGCGCATCAGGTCGCCCACGTGCAGGACGCCGATGAGCATGCCGGCCTCGTCCACCACCAGCAAGCTGGTGATGCGGTGTTCCTCCATCATCTGCGCCGCCTGGGCGGCCAGGGCCTGGGGGCCGATGCTGCGCGGGCGCGCGTGCATCAGCTGTGCGGCGGTGCTGGCGCGCAAGTCCAGCCCGGCCTCGATGTGGCGGCGCAGGTCGCCGTCGGTGTAAATGCCCAGCACCTGGCCCGGCGCGGCCTGGCCGTCGCAGCCCTCACTGCCATCGCTGCCATCGGCAACCACGGCGGTCATGCCCAGGCCCTTGGCGGAGATTTCGTGCACCAGCTCGGCAAAGCCAGCCTGCGCGCCAACGCGCGGCACGGCCGCGCCGCTGCGCATCACGTCGCACACGCGCGTGAGCAGGCGCCGCCCCAGCGCGCCACCTGGGTGCGAGCGGGCGAAGTCCTCGGCGCGAAAGCCGCGCGCGTCGAGCACGGCCACGGCCAGCGCATCGCCCAGGGCCAGCTGCACGGTGGTGCTGGCCGTGGGCGCGAGGTTGAGCGGGTCGGCCTCCTGCGCCACCTGGGTGTCGAGCACCACGTCGGCGTGCCGGCCCAGGGCCGATTGCGGGCGGCCAGTCATGGCGATGATGCGCGCGCCCAAGCGGCGTATGACGGGCAGGATGTTGACCAGCTCCTCGCTCTCGCCGCTGTTGGACAGGGCCAGCACCACATCGGCCGCAGTCACCATGCCCAGGTCGCCATGGCTGGCCTCGGCCGGATGCAGGAAGAACGCCGGCGTGCCGGTGGAGGCCAGCGTGGCGGCGATCTTGCGGCCCACGTGGCCGCTTTTGCCCATGCCGGTGACGATCACCCGCGCCGGGCTTTGCAAGATGGTCTGCACGGCCTGCACAAAGGCCTGGCCCAGGCGGGCATGCAGGGCCTGCAGCTGCTCGATTTCGATCTGCACCGCCTGGCGCCCCATGTGCAGGGCGCGTTGGGCATCGAAGGGCTGGGGCGCAGCGGCACGGGCGGGTTCAGGCAGGCTCATGGTCACGTTCAGGAAATTTCAGAATGGCGGTGGAACACACTGGGGATGGTCTGCGCGCGCGGCCCGCGCGGCGCTTTGGGTTCAGGCTTTGCACAGGCACTCATTGCAGCCAGGCCAGCACGCCATCGGCATCTGCGATCTGGCTGCCGCCAGCGTCCTGGCTGGCCAGGATTTGCTTGGCCAGGCCCTTGCCCAGCTCCACCCCCCATTGGTCAAAACTGTTGATGCCCCACAGGCGGCCGGCGGCAAAGGTGCGGTGCTCGTACAGCGCAATCAGCGCCCCGACGGAGAAAGGGTCGAGCCGCTGCAGCACCAGCATGGTGCTGGGCCGGTTGCCAGGGCAGTGGCTGTGCGCCGGGCCGTCGTGCTTGCCCACGGTCAGCGCCCGGGCCTGGGCCAGGGCATTGGCTTGCAGCGCACGGTGCTGGGCCAGGCTGCCCAGGCCTTTTTCGCGCAGCACGATGAACTCCACCGGCACGATCTGGCGGCCCTGATGGATGAGCTGGAAGAAGGCATGCTGGCAGTTCGTGCCCGCCTCGCCCCAGACCACGGGCGCCGTGCTCAGCGGCAGCGGCTGGCCGGCCCAGTCGCAGCCCTTGCCATTGCTCTCCATCTCCAGCTGCTGCAGGTACGCCGGCAGGCGGCGCAGGCCGTGGCTGTAGGGGGCAATGCAGCGGCTGGCAAAGCCATGGAAGTTGCCGTACCAGATGTCCAGCAGGGCCAGCTGCACGGGCAGGTTGGCCTCAAACGGCGTGTGGCGAAAGTGCTGGTCCATGGCGTGCGCGCCGGCCAGCAAGGCGTGAAAATGCGCCGCGCCAATGGCCATGGCCACCGACAGGCCAATGCTGGACCACAGCGAGAAGCGCCCGCCAACCCAGTCGGCAAACGGGAACACGGTCTGCACGCCAAAGGCCGCGGCGGCCTGGGCATTGCTGGTCATGGCCACGAAGTGCCGCGCCACCAGCTGCCGCTGCGCCTCGGGCAGGCTGCTGCCCTGCCCCGCCGAAGCCGGGGCGCAGCCGTGGCCGGCCAGCAGCCAGTCGCGCGCGGCCTGGGCGTTGACGATGGTCTCGGCCGTGCCAAACGATTTGGAGGCCAGCAAAAACAGCGTGCGCGCTGGATCCAGGCCGCGCAGCGTCCAGCCCAGGTCATCGCCGTCCATGTTCGAGACGAAATGGATGCGCTTGCCCGGCATTTGATAGGCCTGCAAGGCCTGCACCACCACGGCCGGGCCCAGGTCCGAGCCGCCTATGCCGATGTTGACGATGTCGGTGATGCGCTCATCGGCGCGCACCTGCTGGGCAAAATCCAGAAACGCCTGCTGGGAGGCGCGCATCTGCGCCAGCGCCTGGGCCATGGCCGGGTGCTCGGCCGGGCAGTCGGCCGGGCAGCGCAGCAGCACATGCCAGGCCGCGCGCTGCTCGGTGGTGTTGAGCGCCGCGCCGCCAAACAGCGCCTCGATCGACTCATCCAGCCGGCACTGCTGCGCCAGCGC
>JAUMYI010000012.1:0-4160 GCA_030528705.1 Comamonadaceae bacterium
TGGCCCGCGCCGCCGTGGCCGTGGGCGTGGCGGGCCTGTTCATGGAAACCCACCCGGACCCAAAAAACGCCCTCTCCGACGGGCCGAATGCCGTGCCGCTGAAGCACATGAAGGCGTTGCTGGAAACCTTGCTGGCGCTGGATGCGGTGACGAAGAAAAACGGTTTTCTGGAAAACGGTTTTGCTGCCTGATCAAACTTGTTTCGGAAGCACGCTATGCACACGATATTGATTGCAGCCAATACTTTTTTTGCTGTCCTTAGTGTGGCTGCGGCTCTGCTGGCGCTGTTTCGTCCGCAACTCATGATTCGTGCAGATCAAGCAGGCAGCGGTGAAAAGTTTTATGCGCAGATGTATGCCAGCCGAGCCATACCCGCTGGCATTGCGACCGCTGTGGCTCCGTTTTGCTTTGACGGGAGCGCTGTGCCGCTGATTCTGTGTGCCGCCGCGGCCATGCAAATAGGCGATGCCATCATCGGCTGGGGCAGAAAAGAATGGGGAATGGCCATCGCCCCGGTAATTGCTGCCGCTGTGCACTGCGCCACCGCGTGGCAACTCTCTTCCTTTTGATGCGCAAAACCCTCTTGTACCTTGCTGCAACGCAACCGTCCTTTGCGTCAAACCTCAAACTCAGACACGGAACTTCACCATGCCCTACGGCTACGTCATCGCCAACGTCCACGTCACCAACCCAGAGCAAATGGCCGAGTACCGCCAGTGGAGCACCCAGGCCGCCCAAGTCCACGGCGGCGAGTTCCTCGTGCGCGGCGGCCAGCAGCAGGTGCTCGAAGGCCAGGCCCACGCGCGCACCGTGGTGCTGCGCTTTCCCAGCTACGCGGCGGCGCAGGCGTTCTATGATTCGCCTGAATACCGCAAGGCGCGCCAGGTGCGCGAAGGCGCGGGCGTGTTCAACATGCTGTGCGTCGAAGGTCTATGAGCGCCTGTTTTTCATCTCCACCATCCACTTGAGCAGAAACCCGCAAAGGAAACCACCATGAGTGCCATTGTTGACATCGTCGGCCGCGAAATCCTCGACAGCCGCGGCAACCCCACCGTCGAGTGCGACGTGCTGCTGGAATCGGGCGTGATGGGCCGCGCCGCCGTGCCCTCGGGCGCCTCCACCGGCGCGCGCGAAGCCATTGAGCTGCGCGACGGCGACAAGGCCCGCTATCTGGGCAAGGGCGTGCTCAAGGCCGTGCAGCACATCAACACCGAAATCTCCGAGGCCGTGCTGGGCCTGGATGCGGCCGAGCAGGCTTTTCTCGATCGCACGCTGATCGACCTGGACGGCAGCGACAACAAATCGCGCCTGGGCGCCAATGCGCTGCTGGCCGTGTCCATGGCCGTGGCCCGCGCCGCCGCCGAGGAAACCGGCCTGCCGCTGTACCGCTACTTCGGCGGTATGGGCGGCGTGACCCTGCCCGTGCCGATGATGAACGTCATCAACGGCGGCGCGCACGCCAACAACAGCCTGGACTTGCAGGAGTTCATGATCATCCCCAGCGGCGCGCAGAGCTTTCGCGAGGCGCTGCGCTGGGGCGCCGAGGTGTTCCACGCGCTGAAGAAAATCATCCACGACAAGGGCATGAGCACCGCCGTGGGCGACGAGGGCGGCTTTGCCCCCAGCGTGGAAAGCCATGAAGCGGCCATCGGCCTGATCCTGCAATCCATCGAGGCGGCCGGCTACCGCCCCGGCGAGCAAATCGCCCTGGGCCTGGACTGCGCCTCCAGCGAATTCTTCAAGGACGGCATCTACACCCTCGAAGGCGAAGGCGGCCTCAAACTCTCGGCGGCCGAATGGACGGAAAAGCTCTGCACCTGGTGCGAGAAATACCCCATCGTCAGCATCGAGGACGGCATGGCCGAGGGCGACTGGGACGGCTGGAAGCTGCTCACGGCGCGCCTGGGCAAGAAGGTGCAGTTGGTGGGCGATGACCTGTTCGTGACCAACACCAAGATCCTCAAGGAAGGCATCGACAAGGGCATTGCAAACTCCATCCTCATCAAGATCAACCAGATCGGCACGCTGACCGAGACTTTCGAGGCCATCGAAATGGCCAAGCGCGCACGCTACACCGCCGTCATCAGCCACCGCAGCGGCGAGACCGAGGACGCAACCATCGCCGACATCGCCGTGGGCACCAACGCCGGCCAGATCAAGACCGGCTCCTTGAGCCGCAGCGACCGCATGGCCAAGTACAACCAGCTGCTGCGCATCGAGGAAGACCTGGGCGACGTGGCCGTCTACCCCGGCGCCTCGGCCTTCTACAACCTGCGCTGAGCCTGGACTGCCCCCTGAACGCACTGCAACACGGGCCCTGCCATGCGACTGCGCCTTCGCCATCTCACCACCGTCGCGCTGCTGCTGCTGCTGGCCTGGCTGCAGTGGCAGCTCTGGACTGGGCGCGGCAGCTACCCCAACGTGGAGCTGATGCGCGAGGAAATTGCCGTGCAGCGCCACTCCAACGCGCTGATGCGGCAAGACAACGAGCGCCTGCTCAACGACATCGCCGACCTGCGCGAAGGCCGCGAGATGATGGAAGAAATTGCCCGCCAGGAACTGGGCATGATCCGCCCCAACGAAGTCTTCGTGCAATACACCAAGCCCTGAGCGTCTGCTCACAATCTCTGTGCGAGTGGGCAAGAAGCGGTTTGGAATGGCTGCAAGGCGCCACATTGCGCAATCACGCAGCCATCACCGAAGCGATGGCAAGGCTTTGCGGGGGTGCCGCAGACCGCCCCAGACAGGGATGCGCCGTGCGCGCGGGACTTGTTCAGCATTGCCTCAGACACCGCCATGACACCCGGCATCGCCAATCCCCCCGCGCTGCTGCGCCGCCTGCTGGATGCGGCCATCGCCGCCGCGCAACCGGCGCAGCAGTTGGCGCGGCACCTGCCGCCGCTGCCGCCAGCCATTGCCGCTGGCCAGGGCCGGGTGCTGGCGCTGGGCGCAGGCAAAGCCTCGGCGGCCATGGCCGCGGCGCTGGAGCAAGCCTGGCCCCAAGCGCCGCTGGGCGGGCTGGTGGTGACCCGCTACGGCCACGCCGCGCCCTGCCAGCGCATCGAGATCGTGCAGGCCGCGCACCCCGTGCCCGATGCCGCCGGCCAGGCCGCCGCGCAGCGCATGCTGGCGCTGGCGCGCAGCGCCCGCGCGCAAGACCTGGTGGTGTGTTTGTTCTCCGGCGGCGGCTCGGCGCTGCTGCCGCTGGCCCTGCCGGGGCTGACGCTGGCCGACAAGCAGGCCCTCAACCAAGCCCTGCTGCGCAGCGGCGCCAGCATTCAGGAAATGAACTGCGTGCGCCGCCACCTCTCGGCCATCAAGGGCGGGCGGCTGGCGCTGGCCTGCGCGCCGGCGCCGGTGCTCAACCTGCTGATCTCCGACGTGCCCGGTGACGACCCGGCCGACATCGCCTCCGGCCCCAGCGTGCCCGATGCCAGCAACTGCGCCCAGGCGCTGGACATCCTGCGGCGCTACCAAATCGCCGTGCCCGAGGCGGCGCGCCGACTGCTGCAATCGGGCGCGGGCGAGAGCATCGCCCCAGGCGACGCGCGCCTGCCGGCCATCGCCACGCGGCTGATCGCCACGCCCCAGCAGGCCCTGCAGGCCGCCGCCGCCGCTGCGCACCAGGCCGGCCTGCATGCCTACATCCTGGGCGACGCGCTGGAAGGCCAGGCCGCCGAGCTGGCCCGCGCCCTGGCCGGCATGGCCCGCTACGCCCAGCGCCATGCGCCGCAGCCCAGCCTGCCCTGGCAGCGGCCCTGCGTGCTGCTCTCCGGCGGTGAAACCACCGTCGCGCTGGCGGCCAACAACGGCCCTGCGCCCACGCAGCCCAGCGGCCAGGGCGGGCGCAATGCGCACTTCCTGCTGGCCCTGGCGCTGGCGCTGCGCGGCGCGCCAGGCATCCACGCGCTGGCGGCCGACACCGACGGCGTGGACGGCAACCAAGCCATCGCCGGCGCCTGCATCGGCCCCGATACACTGCAGCGCGCCCGCCAGCGCGGGCTCAGCGCCCAGCAGTCGCTGGACGGGCACGACGCGCACAGCTTCTTCCAGGCCCTGGGCGATGCCATCGTCACCGGCCCCACGCGCACCAACGTCAACGACTTTCGCGCCATCCTGATCCTATGACGCACGCCGACGCACGCCGCCCAAGCACCCAC
>JAUMYI010000012.1:4260-7723 GCA_030528705.1 Comamonadaceae bacterium
CCCACCCCAGCGCCCGCCACACCCAGGCCAAGATCGTGGCCACCATCGGCCCGGCCACCGACGACAAGGCGCGCATCCGCGCGCTGCACGAGGCCGGCGCCAACGTGTTTCGCCTGAACTTCAGCCACGGCAGCCATGCCGACCACCAGCGCCGCCATGCCTGGATCCGCGAGATCGAAGCCGAAAGCGGCCGCCCCATCGCCATCCTGATGGACCTGCAAGGCCCCAAGCTGCGCATCGGCAGCTTCGCGCAAGGCTCGGCGCTGCTGGAGCCAGGCCAGCCCTTTCGGCTCGACATGGACACGACCACGCCCGGCGATGAACAGCGCGTGGCCATGCCGCACCCGGAAATCTTCGCCGCGCTGCGCCCCGGCACGGAGCTGCTGCTCGACGACGGCAGGCTGCGCCTGCGCGTGGCGCACTGCGGCGCAGACTATGCCCACACCGTAGTGACCGTAGGCGGCCTGCTCAGCAACCGCAAGGGCGTGAACGTGCCCGGCGTGCTGCTGCCCATCTGCGCACTGACCGAGAAAGACTGCGCCGATCTGGAATTCGGCCTCTCGCTGGGCGTGGACTGGGTGGCCCTGTCCTTCGTGCAGCGTGCCAGCGACATCGCCGCGCTGCGCCAGCGCATCGCCGGGCGCGCGGCCATCGTCGCCAAGCTGGAAAAACCCGCCGCCATCGACGCGTTGCAGAGCATCGTCGCCGAGACCGATGCCGTGATGGTCGCGCGCGGCGATCTGGGCGTGGAAATGCCCGCCGAGCAAGTGCCCGCCATCCAGCGCCAAATCATCCGCGCCTGCCGCCGCCAGGGCCGCCCGGTCATCGTCGCCACGCAAATGCTCGAATCCATGGTCGGCTCGCCCGTGCCCACGCGCGCCGAAGCCTCGGACGTGGCCACCGCCATCTACGAAGGCGCCGACGCCGTGATGCTCTCGGCCGAATCGGCCTCGGGCCACTACCCGCTGCAGGCCGTGCAGATGATGCAGCGCATCATCGAGCACAGCGAAGCCGACTCCACCTGGCGCGAGGGCCTGCAAGCCAGCCAATGCGCGCCCGAGGCCACCGTTGCCGACGCCATCGGCCTGGCCATGCGCCACGCCATCGCGCTGCTGCAAGCACCGGCCACCGTGGCCTACACCAGCTCCGGCTACGCCGCGCTGCGCACCGCGCGCGAGCGCCCGGCCGCGCCCATCATCGGCCTGACCCCGCACCTGGCCACCGCGCGGCGGCTGACGCTGGTCTGGGGCGTGCACCCCATCGTCACCCCCGAGCTGGCCGTGGGCACCAGCGTAGAGCACATGGCCGAGGTGGCCGAGCGCAGCGCCTGCGACGCCGGCTTTGCCGGCCCGGGCGACTATCTGGTGATCTCCGCCGGCCTGCCCTTTGCCACGCCCGGCACCACCAACCTGCTGAAAATCATCCGCATTGCCGCCCCGCAGGGCCCAGCGACGCCATAAAAAGGCCGCCATGCCGGGAATCGGCGTGGCGGCCTGCTGCGTGTGTTGGCCGCTGTTGTCACGCGGCCTTTTCATCAACGCCCGGCGCTGCGGCGTGTGCGGCCCAGGCCCAGGCCTGCGGCCAGGGCCGACAGCAATGCCAAGCCCCAGCCATTGAGCGTCGGCACAGCCGCCACACCAGCGCCGCCGCTGGCGGGTGCAATCAGCATGCGCACTGTCAACCGGTCCTCACCGGCGCTGTTGCTGGCCCTAAGCACCAGCTCGAAACTGCCTGCCTGCGTGGGCTGACCAGTGATTGCACCGGTGGCGACATCGAGCACCAAACCCGCAGGCAAGGCCCCGGTGACCACCTCGAAACGCACCGGCTTGCTCACGTCGGCATTGAGCACAGGCATGAAGTTGTAAGCCACGCCCACCGTGCCCGCTGGCACGGTGTTGCCTGCCGGCCCCGTCGCCGAGAACTCCGGCGCCACCGGCGCGGGCTTGATCTCGATGGTCAGGTCCAGAGTGCTGGTGCCAGCGCTGTTCTTGGCCTGCAGCGTCAGCTTGAAGCTGCCGGCCTTCGTGGGCTGGCCCGTGATTGCACCGGTTTGCTCATCCAGTTTCAGCCCTGTCGGCAGCGTGCCGCTGGCCAGGCTGAAGCTCACCGGCTTGGTGGCTTCTGCGTTCAGATCAGGCGTGAAGCTGTAGTCCTGCCCCACTGTGCCTTCCGGCGCAGCGCCCGAAAGCGCTGGCTTGACAGGCGCAGGATTGATCTTGATGGTCAGGTCCAGTGTGTGCTCACCCGCCTCGTTCTTGGCCTTGAGCGTCACATTGGTGCTGCCCGCTTGCGTGGGCTGACCAGTGATTGCACCGGTAGCAGCGTTCAGCTTCAGCCCTGCTGGCAGCGCCGTGCCATTGGCCAGGCTGAATTGCACCGGCTGGGTCGCATCATCATTGAGCGTGGGCGTGAAGCTGTAGGCCTGCCCCACGGTGCCTGCTGGCGCCGCACCCGAAAGCTCCGGCTTGACCGGCGCGGGATCGATCTTGATGGTCAGTGCCAGGGTGCCCTCACCTGCATCGCTCACGGCCTTGAGCGTCACATTGGTGCTGCCGGCCACCTCGGGCGTGCCTTCAATTGCGCCGGTGTCAGCGTTCAGCTTCAGCCCTGCTGGCAGAGCGCCATTGGCCAGGCTGAACTTCACCGGCTTGGTCGCATCATCATTGAGCGTGGGCGTGAAGCTGTAGGCCTGCCCCACGGTGCCTGCTGGCGCCGTGCCCGAAAGCTCCGGCTTGACCGGCGCTGGCTTGATCTCGATGGTCAGTGCCAGGCTGTGCTCACCCGCCACGTTCAAGGCCTTGAGCGTCACATTGGTGCTGCCGGCTGCCTCGGGCTTGCCCGTAATTGCACCGGTATCGGCGTTCAGGTTCAGCCCCGCCGGCAGCGTGCCGCTGGCCAGGCTGAATTGCACCGGCTTGGTGGCTTCTGCATTCAGATCAGGCGTGAAGCTGTAGTCCTGCCCCACCGTGCCTGCCAACGCCGTGCCCGAGAGCACGGGCGCCACGGCCTTGGCGTCGAAGTCCAGGAAGGCTTGGCCGGCGCGCACCAGGCGCAGCAGCTGGGGATCGCCCCGATCGCTATGGGCGCCAAAGCCGTCATGGAAGCTCATGCCCCAGCTCATTCCTGCCTTGCCAACCACCGGCGAGGACGAGACGAAATCACCAGACGGCGCGGCCGGAAACTGCTTGGTGTTGATGGCCGGGCCGTGGCAGCCCTCTTCCACGATGGACTTGAGTTCGTTGATGTTGGGCACGCGCCAATCGGTCTGGCCCAGGTTCTGGGTGCCGGCTTGAGCGGCATTGACGGCCACCGCCTGGGCAAAGGCCTGCGTCCAGCTGTAGGTGTCAGGCGCGCCATTGCAGGTGGTGCCGTTCCACTCCTGGCCTTCGGCGCAGCGCTTCCACACCAGGCCGCTGGGCTTGTGGCGCACCATGCCGTCGCCGGCGTCTTCAAAGTCGCTGTC
>JAUMYI010000012.1:7823-24102 GCA_030528705.1 Comamonadaceae bacterium
CCGACGGCGTATTGGGGAAGAAGCTGGGGTGGATGGCCGGGCTCTCACGCCCCCGGTCCACCAGGTTGTAGAGCTCCTTGATGGTGGGCACGCGCCAGTCGTTCTTGCCGCACAGGCCTGCGGCGTTGACGTCTGCGACGAACTTCTCGGTATCGCAGCGGCCATCGGTCAGACAGACGCCGCCAGCACCCACGGTGTCGGCCACGCCCGGGCCGCCGTGCGTGTTGCCGCTGAAATACCAAGTGTAGGTGTGGTTCATGGAGCGCAGATGGCCCGGCTCATCGACCTTGATCTCCCACAGCAAGCCAGTGTGCTTGTCATAAGTGCAGCCCCAGTCGTCTGGGCCGTTGCCTGGCGCGGCGCTGGCAGGCAACTCAGCGCCGCTGTGGCTGATCTTGACGTAGTCGAACCCCTTGCCGGTGGAGGTGACGAGCACCTCTTTGATGGCCGCCGCGTCGCGCCCGTAGCGCGCATCCTGCGCGCCGTGGTTGGGCAGCTCGGTGCAGTTGCTGGCTGCGGTGGTGTTGCTGTCCGCGCCAGAGGCGTGGTCGCGGCAGAAGACGATGCCGGTGTCGTTGACGGGATTGGCCTGCGCCTGGACGGCGGCGGAGGCGGCCAGCGCAAGCAGAACGGCAAGAGCAGGAGAAGAGGAACGCATGGACAAAGGCTTTCGATCAATGCGGAAGATGAAAAACGCGAAACAGGAAAAGCAGGCCAGGGGCCCTGAATGCGGGGGCGGATGTTATCAACATTTATTCACTTGTTTTATCAAATTGTTTCCTGTGGATGTGTTTGCCGCCCGGATATAGGCCAAGGCCGTGCGGTTCGGCCAATCCAGTACAGAAGACGCCCAGCCAATTTGCCAACACAATGCCTGCCATGATGAAGATCGACCTCAGCTGCCAACTGCCCTGCAGCCCGGCACAAGCCGCGGCCCAGGCCCGGCGCCCGCGCCTGCTGCACTACGTGGCCCACCCGTTGGTGCAGTTTCGCGCCCGGCAGCCGCAACAACTGCCGGACACCTGGCAGCCAGGCCGCTATGAGATGCGCATGTATTTATTCGGTCTGATCCCGCTGGGCCGGCAGGCCATCGTGATCTCATTTCCAGAACACGGCGGCGGCTTTGCGCTGCGCGATAACGGCCAGGGCAGCCTGGTGCGCCGCTGGGATCACCTCATCACCCTCACCCCCAGCGGCGCCGGCACCTGCTACCGCGATCAAGTGGCCATCGAAGCGGGCTGGCTGACTTGGCCGGTATGGCTGTTTGCCCAACTGTTTTACCGCCACCGCCAGCGGCGCTGGCGGCAATTGGCGGCCCGGGATTTCTCGGGGCTGTAGCCCCTGCTGGCGTGCACTGCTGGCCCTGCGAAAGCCCCAGGCGCAAGTGGCAGGCTTTCAACGATTTTGAACAGGCCCTGCGCCGCGGGCCAGTGGCAGCTGCGTCCACACCGCTTGCAACTCGGGCGGCAGCGGCGGCAGGCGGCCCAGCTCCACGCCGCCTTCAGTGGCCGGCGGGCGGTGGAAGTCGCTGCCGCGCGAGGCCAGCAGGCCGTGGCTGCGGGCCATGGCGGCCAGTTCGGCGATTTGCGCGGCCGGCTGCGGGCCGGAGATGACTTCGATGCCCTGGCCGCCGCTGGCCTTGAAGTGTTGCAGCAGGGCCTGCAGGGCCGGCGGCGGCAGGCCGTAGGCCAGCGGATGCGCCAGCACGGCCAGGCCGCCGGCGGCGCGGATGGCGGCAATGGCCTGCTCCAATGGCAGCCATTGCGTGGGCACGAAGCAGCGGCCTTGCTCGCCCAGATAGTGCTGAAAGACCTGCTGCTCACTGCCGGCCTGGCCGCTGTGCACCAGGTAGCGCGCCAGGTGCGGCCTCGCCAACTGGCCAGGCTGGCCGCCAGCCAGCGCCAGCGCGCCCTGCCAGACGCCGCGAAAGCCGGCCTGCTCCAGGCGCTGCGCCATGCGCCAGGCGCGCTGCACGCGCAGTTGCTGGTTGGCCGCCAGCGCCTGCAGCAGCGCGGCGTGGCCGATGTCCATGCCCAGGCCGACGATGTGCAGGCAGCGCCCCTGGTACAGCGCCGAGAGCTCCACGCCGCTGACCCAGGCCAGGCCCAGGGCGTGCGCGGCCTGTGCGGCTTGCGTCTGGCCGGCCACGGTGTCGTGGTCGGTCAGCGCCCACAGCGCCACGCCCTGGCGTTGCGCGCGTGCGGCCAGTTCGGCTGGGGCCAGCGTGCCGTCCGAAGCGTTGGAGTGGCAGTGCAGATCGGCCGCCAGCGCAGCGGCCGCGCCGTGTGCCTGCGCGCCCGACCCCTCAGGCCCCTCAGGCCTATCAGCCGGCGTAGGGGTTGGCATAGCCCAGCCGCGCCAGGATGCGCACTTCCTGCGCTTCCATGGCCTGCGCGTCGGCCTCGCTGGTTTCGTGGTCCCAGCCCTGGGCGTGCAGCACGCCATGCACCACCAGGTGCGCGTAGTGCGCCTGCAGCGTTTTGCCCTGCTGTTGCGCCTCCTGGGCGACGACGGGGGCGCACAGCACCAGGTCGGCCATGACCAGCGGCTGCTGCGCGTAGTCGAAGGTCAGCACGTTGGTGGCGTAGTCCTTGTGGCGGTAGCTGTGGTTGAGCGCGCGCCCCTCCTGGGCATCGACGATGCGCACGGTGATTTCCGCATCGCGCTCCAGCGCATGGCGTATCCAGCGCGCCACGCGGTGGCGCGGCAGGGCCTGGCGGTGCATGACAGCCTGTTCGATGGGGGCAAATTGCAATGACAGCGACAGCGTCGGCAAGGCCATGGGCTCACTCCTGCGCGGCGGCGGCCGCGCTGCCGGGCTGCGCGGCCTTGCCCGATCTGCCGGCCGCTGGCGTGCGCGGCGCCACGCGGTCGTAGGCATCGACGATGCGCGCCACCAGCGGGTGGCGCACCACGTCGCCGCTGTCGAACTGCGTAAAGGCAATGCCCTTGACGCTCTTGAGCACGCGCCGCGCATCGAGCAGGCCGCTGACTGCGCCCTTGGGCAGGTCGATCTGGCTGGCGTCGCCGGTGATGACGGCTTTGGCGCCAAAGCCGATGCGGGTGAGGAACATCTTCATCTGCTCGGGCGTGGTGTTCTGCGCCTCGTCGAGGATGACGAAGGCGTTGTTGAGCGTGCGCCCGCGCATGAAGGCCAGCGGCGCGATCTCCAGCGCGTTGCGCTCGAAGGCCTTTTGCACGCGCTCAAAACCCATCAGCTCATAGAGCGCGTCGTACAGCGGGCGCAGGTAGGGGTCGACCTTTTGCGTCAGATCGCCGGGCAGAAAGCCCAGGCGCTCGCCAGCCTCGACCGCCGGGCGCGTGAGCACGATGCGCTGCACGGCATTGCGCTCCAGCGCATCGACGGCGCAGGCCACGGCCAGGTAAGTCTTGCCGGTGCCGGCCGGGCCGATGCCAAAGGTGATGTCGTGCTCGGCAATGTGGCTGAGGTAGACGCTCTGGTTGGGCGTGCGGGCGCGCAAATCGCTGCGCCGCGTGGACAGCCTAGCCGCGCCGCCTTCGCCTTCGTGCACGCTGGCCACATCGCCGGCGAGCATCAGCTGCAGGTGCTCGGCCGAGATGGCGCGGCCGGCCATCTCGTACAGCGCCTGCAGCACCTCCAGCGCCTTTTGGGCATTGCGCTTGGCCCCTTCGATCCTGAAAGCGCCTTCACGGCGGCTGATGGCCGTTTGCGTGGCCGCCTCGATGGTGCGGATGTGGGACTCCATCGGCCCCACCAGATTGGCCAGGCGCTGGTTGCTGGCCGGCACGAAAGCATGGCGCAAGACTGTGGACAAGTGCGGACTCTCCCAAAATGAAAAAACTCCAGCCGGACTCTGCGGCGCGCATCTACGGCGCAAAGTAGACTGCGCCTGCATTATCGCGGCGGCCGCAGCCGCTGCGGCCCAGTTCAAACAAGCTTGCCATGATCGGAAAACTCACTGGAACCCTGGCGGAGAAAAACCCGCCGCACATCCTCATCGACTGCCAAGGCGTGGGCTACGAGGTGCTGGTGTCGATGAACACCTTCTACCACCTGCCCGCGCCGGGCGAGCGCATCAGCCTGGCCACGCAGCTGATCGTGCGCGAGGACGCCCACCTGCTCTACGGCTTTGGCAGCGCGCAGGAGCGCAGCTGCTTTCGCGAACTCATCAAAGTCTCCGGCCTGGGGCCCAAGACGGCGCTGGCCGTGCTCAGCGGCCTGACGGTGCAGGAGTTGGCCGAGGCCATCGCCCGGCAAGAGCTCGGCCGCCTCACGCGCATCCCCGGCATTGGCAAGAAAACCGCCGAGCGCCTGCTGCTGGAGCTCAAGGGCAAGATCGGCGATGCCACCGATGCCAGCCTGCCGGCCATCGCCGGCCAGCAGGCCGCGCCAGAGCATGGCGACATCCTGCAGGCGCTGCTGGCGTTGGGTTATTCCGACAAAGAGGCCCAACAATCGTTAAAAAACCTACCAAACGCGATAAGTGTAAGTGAAGGTATCAGGTTCGCCCTAAAATCGCTCTCGAAGTGAGTTTGCGCATGGCCACGGCGCCCCGCTCTGGCCATGCGGGCAGAGGTCATACATCGTTTTCCAACTGGAGAGGCACTATGAAGAAACTGAACATCCACGCCGCGCTGGCCGCGGCCATCGGCCTGAGCGGCGCGCACTGCGCCAGCGCCCAGGAAGCCGCGTTTGCGCCGTCCTACTACGCCCACGAGCAGGCCCCGCAGGCCAATGCCACATTCACGCCCGCCATCACCAAGCAGGCGCGCATCGCCCCCGCCGCCCAGCTCATCGCGCTGGGCGCCATGGATGAGCAGGCCCTGTTAACCAAACTGGCCAGCGCCCCCATGACCGGCGTGCATCAGGTCGGCACGGCCCGCGCCAGCGCCGCCACCGGCACCGCCAAGGCCACGGCCCAGACCCTGCAATGGCAGGCCCTGCCCAGCGGCGCGCACGCCGCGGCGCTGCAATACCAGTCGGACAACGCCTTCGCGCTGCGCCTGGGCCTGCTGGTCGATGCCCTGCCGGCCACGGCCATCGTGCGCGTCTATGCGCCCGGCCAGGCCGATGCGGCCATCGAAATCAGCGGCGCGCACATTCAGGAAACCCTGGCCCTGAACGCCCGCAACAGCATCGGCGCCGCAGGCCTGACGCCCGAGCAAATCAACACCTACTGGCTGCCCACCATCGCTGGCGATGCCGCCGTGCTCGAAATCGAAGTGCCCGCCGGGCTGGATCCGGCCAGCGTGCAGGTGGCCATGCCCACGCTGTCGCACTTTTTCGAATCGCCCGAGCGGGCCCTGGCCCAGATGGACAAGCTCGAACGCATCGGCATGTCCGAAGGCTGCAATTACGACGCAACCTGCGCCGCGGAAATCAGCGAAGTGCGCAAATCCGTAGGCCGCATGCTGATGACCGTGGACGGCAACAGCGGCTACTGCACCGGCACCCTGGTGGCCGATCAGGCGCGCTCGGGCACGCCCTACTTCATCACCGCCGAGCACTGCATCAGCACCCAGCCCGTGGCCTCCTCGCTGGAGACCGACTGGCGCTTCCACACCGAGACCTGCACTGCCGACAGCGGCGTCTCCAAGGAGCACAACCGCCTGTTCGGCATCGAGGCCGGCGCGCGCCTGGTCTATTCCGAGCGCCGCTTCGACACCACCTTGCTGGTGCTCAACGCCCTGCCGCGCGGCAACGTGCTGTTCTCCGGCTGGTGGGCCAACCGTGAGCTGGGCCAACAGGTCTACGCCATCAGCCACCCCAGCGGCGATCTGCAAAAAGTCAGCTACGGCCGCATCAGCAACTACGCCGTGTGCACGCCCTTCAACGCCGACGGCCTGACCTCCTGCCGCCCCGGCACGGCAGACTACAGCGACTTCTTCAACGTCAACTACAGCTACGGCACCACCGAGCCCGGCAGCAGCGGCTCGGGCCTGTTTGCGCGCCATGCCGACGGCAACCACTACCTGATTGGCGTGCTCAGCTCCGGCAGCGCCTCGTGCAACATGCGCGATGGCTCCAACATCTATGGCCGCTTCGACATGGCCTATGCCGATGGCCTGAAGTACTTCCTGGGCGAGAAAAACAGCACCTACCCCACGCTGCGCCCGATCTACCGCTTCTACAACCACGCCAGCGATTCGCACTTCTACACCCAAAGCCCTGAGCAGCGCGACATCGTGATCCGCAACATGCCCGGCTTCACCTACGAGCACGAGCAGTTCATGGCCTACACCTACCAGGCCCCTGGCACCGTGCCGGTGCACCGCTTCTACAACCACGTGGTCGGCTCGCACTTCTATACCGCCAATGAGGCCGAGGCCCAGACCATGCGCACCCAGTTCGCCGACAGCCACATCTACGAAGGCGTGGCCTGGTTCGCCCGCACCACCGCAGGCGACGGCACCAGCCCGGTGATGCGCTACTTCAACACCCATCGCGGCACCTACTTCTACACCATGATCCCCGAGCAGCAACGCTTCATCGAGTTGAGCATGCCCTACTTCCGCAAGGACGGCGCGGCCTACTACGCCTGGCCCATGACCAGCCAGTAAGCCCAGATGGGCCCCAGCGCCCCAACCCACAGGCCCCGCAAGGGGCCTGTTTTTTTTGTGCGTGCCGCGGCTGTGCCCGCTGCACGCTTGCCAGCCCTACAATGCCTCGGCCCGGTGCGCCTGCCATGCACGCGCAACCGCAAGCCTTTGCACAACCACATCCAACAACGAGGGCAATCCATGGCACACAGGCTTACACCGATTCGCACCCCCCGCCTGCGCCGCAGCCGCGCCTGGCTGGCTGGGGCCTTGGGCGCGCTGGCCGTGCTCGGCGCGCAGGCCGCGCAGATCACCTCCATCACCCCCGCAGACCAGGTGCGTCGCCCCAAACAGGTGTTGGTGGCGCTGAGCGAGGCGGTCGTGCCCATCGGCCAGCCGCAAGCCACGCCACCGGTGACGCTGCAATGCGATGGCGCCCTGCCCAAGGGCCAGGGCCGCTGGCTGAACGAGCGCCAATGGGCCTACCAGTTCGAGCAGCCGCTGCCCGGCGGCCTGCGCTGCCAGGTGGCGCGCAACCCGCAGTTTCGCGATCTGGGCGGCCAGCCCCTGGCCGAGCTGGCCGAACACCGCTTCGACACCGGCGGCCCCGACATCGTGGACATCCACCCCTCGCAATGGGATCGCGTGATCGAGGAGGAGCAGTACTTTTTGCTCACGCTCAACAGCCCCGTCGATGCGGCCAGCCTGGCCCAGCACGCCTGGTGCCAGGTCGATGGCGTGGGCGAGCGCATCGCGCTGCGCGTGCTGCCCGAGCAAGAGCATCAGCAGCTGCGCGAAGATCTGCTGCGCAAGGATGACGATGAGCCGCCGCCGCCCACCGTTGCCGTGGCCTGCCAGCGGCGCCTGAGCCCCGAAGCCACCATGATGCTGGTCTGGGACAAGGGCATTGCCGCCCCCAACGGGCTGAAAACCCAGAAGCGCACGCACTATGACTACATCGTGCGCCCGCAGTTTGCCGCCACCTTCCGTTGCTCGCGCGAGAACGCCGGCAAGAAATGCATCCCCGTGCGCCCCATGGATTTGCACTTCAACTCCGACGTGCCCATGCAGTGGCTGCCGCACATCGTGCTGCGCGCCGGCGATCGGCAATGGCTGCCCAGCGTGGAGCTCGATGACGGCAGGCTCACGCCCGAGCAATGGCAGGCCCAGGCCCAGGCCAAGCAGCTCGAAGGCCGCCTCATGAGCTGGCTGCGCTTTGATGGGCCATTTCCTGAGAACACGCGCTTTGAGCTCGTGCTGCCCGCCGGGCTGCAGGACGACTCCCAGCGCGCGCTGAGCAATGCCAGCGCCTTTCCGCTACAGGTGGCCACCGATGGCGAGCCGGCGCTGGCCAAGTTCGCCACCGGCGACTTTGCCATCATCGAACGCTTTGCCGAGGGCTACCACGAGGCGCCGCTGCTGCCCATGACGCTGCGCAAGGTCGAGCAGGAGCTGCCGCTGCGGGTGCTGCGGCTGGACAGCGATGCCGAGATCATCGACTGGATGTACCGCACCGAGCAGTTGCGCCCGGACAGCTACGTGCAGCGCGACTATGCGCGAAGCCTGGGCCTGTCGCCCCTGCCCACGCGCTCGCAAGCAGGCGACCCCAATGAGCGCAAGCCCGGCTGGATCCAGGCGCGCATGGTCGGCCTGCTGGAGCACCAGCCCCAGGCGCAAAGCCGCCGCATCGCCCCCAGCCCAGGCAATGCCCAGCGCCAGGCCACGGAAGTCATCGGCATCCCGCTGGAGCCGGGCTTTCAGGTCGTCGAGGTGGCCTCGCCGCTGCTGGGCAACACGCTGATCGACCCCAAATTCGACGCGCCGCGCACGCTGTACGCGCGCACCACGGTGCTGGTGACCAACCTGGCCGTGCACTTCAAGCTCGGCGCGCACAACTCGCTGGCCTGGGTCACCTCGCTGGACACGGGCAAGCCCGTGGCCGGCGCGCGCGTGCAGGTCAACCGCTGCGATGGCAGCGTGGTCGCCCAGGCCACCACCGATGCGCAAGGCCTGGCCCGCTTCGACGACGTGGCCGGCATGCCCGAATGCGAGCGCGACGGATCCCGTTACTGGCACAGCAACGCCTACTTGGTCAGCGCGCGCTCGCCCGACGGCAAGGACCTGGCGCTGCTCTGGAGCGACTGGCAGCGCGGCATCGAGCCCTGGCGCTTCCGGCACAGCTATAGCGACCACCTCAAGGCCCAGGACAGGATCAACCTGCACACGGTGCTGGATCGCAACCTGCTGCGCGCCGGCGAAACCGTGTCCATGAAGCACTACGCCCGCGCCGAGGTGCCCAGCGGCCTGGCTGCCCCGGCCGCCGATGCCCTGCCCGATACCTTGTTCGTGCGCCACCACGGCAGCCAGCGCGAGTTCGAGCAAAAGCTGCAATGGGAGCGCACCGCCGGCGGCGGCATGGTCGCCACCAGCAGCCTGACGCTGCCGGCCATGGCCCCGCTGGGCCGCTACAGCATCCGCCTGCACCGCCAGGGCCCCAACCATGTGGGTGCCTATACCGGCCAATTCCGGGTCGAAGAGTTCCGCCTGCCGGTGCTGGAAGGGCGCATCACGCCCCTGGCCGCAGCCGATGGCGCTGCGCCCGCGGGCGGGGCGCAGGAGATGGCCCTGCAACTGTCCTTCATCAGCGGCGGCCATGCCTCGAACTGGCCGGTGAAGATCTCGGCCATGCTCGAGCCGCATTGGCTGCAGTTCAACGACTACCCCGACTACCAGTTCACGCCGCCGGCCCGGCCCAGCGAGCGGCCAGACGGCCGCGACCTGGACGAGCAGGACGGGCCATCGCCCAGCGAGCCGCCCCGCCTGCTGCTGGACAAGCAGCCGCTGACGCTGGACGCCCAGGGCCAGGGGCGCTTTACCGTGCCGGCCGCGCCCGCGCAGTACGCAGCGCAGCCGCACCAGCTGCGCATCGAGGCCAACTTCGAAGACCCCAGCGGCGAGACGCAAACCATCACCCGCCTGCAGCCCGTATGGCCCAGCGACGTGCTGGTGGGCATCGACACCGAGGAGTGGATCTCGGTCAAAAAGCCGCTGAAGGTGCACACCATCGCGCTCTCGCCCCAGGGCCAGCCGTTGGCCGATCAAGCCATCACCGTGCGCGCCCGCGCCCACACCACGCTGAGCACGCGCAAGCGCATGGTCGGCGGCTTCTACAAATACGAGCACCACCACGAAACCCAGGAGCTGGGCACCGTCTGCGAAGGGCGCAGCGACGCCCTGGGCCGCTTCGATTGCACGGTCGAGCTGACGCAGCCCGGCGAGATTGAGCTGGTGGCCAGCGTGCAGGACGCGCGCGCGCGCCCCTTCAGCGCCGCCACCAGCCTCTGGGTCACGCGCCAGGGCGAGCAGTGGTTCGATGCCGGCTCCTCCGACCGCATGGACGTGCTGCCCGAAAAGCCCAGCTACCAGCCCGGCGAGACCGCGCGCTTTCAGGTGCGCATGCCCTACCGCCAGGCCCAAGCGCTGGTCACCGTCGAGCGCGAGGGCGTGCTGCACAGCCAGATCATCGAGCTCTCGGGCAAAGACCCGAGCTTCACGCTGCACATCGACCCGAGCTGGAGCCCCAACGTCTACGTCAGCGTGCTGGCGCTGCGCGGGCGGCTGCGCGAGGTGCCCTGGTACAGCTTCTTCACCTGGGGCTTTCGCTCGCCCATCCTGTGGTGGCGCGCCTGGCGCAGCGACACCGGCGAGGCCGTGCCGCCCACCGCGCTGGTGGACTTGAGCAAGCCCAGCCATCGCCTGGGCGTGGCAATGCTGCGCGTGGGCGAGGACGGCCACCGGCTGCGCGTGCAGGTCACGCCCGACAAGCCGCGCTACCAAAGCGGCGAGACCGCCACGCTGACGCTGCAGGCCCAACTGCCCGATGGCCAGCCCGCAGCCCATGCCGAGGTGGCGCTGGCCGTGGTGGACAAGGCCTTGCTGGAGCTCTCGCCCAACCCCAGTTGGGCGCTGCTCAAAGCCATGATGGGCGAGCGCGCCTGGCGCGTGCAAACCGCCACCGCGCAGATGGAAGTGGTCGGCCGGCGCCACTATGGCCGCAAGGCCGTGGCCGCAGGCGGCGACGGCGGCGAGGGTGAAGGCCAGCACGCCACGCGCGAGCTGTTCGACACCTTGCTGCTGTGGCAGCCGCGCATCGCGCTGGACGCCAACGGCCGCGCCACTGTGCAGGTGCCGCTCAACGACAGCGTCACCACCTTCCACGCCCAGGCCATAGCCGATGCCGGCGTGCAGTTCTTCGGCGAAGGCAGCGCCGAGCTGCTGGCCACGCGCGATCTGCAAATCATCAGCGGCCTGCCGCCCGTGGTGCGCGAGGGCGACCGCTACGACGCGCGCTTGACGCTGCGCAACACCACCGACCAGCCGCTGACCGTGCAGGTCTCGGCGCGCCACGGCCAGCAGGAGCTGCCCGCCAGCAGCATCAGCCTGGCCGCCGGCGCGGCGCAAACCGTGCAGTGGCAGGTCACCGCGCCCATGCTGGAGGGCGACCAGGCCCAGGCCAGCCTGGACTGGCAGCTGCAGGCACAGGCCCAGCAGACGCAGGGCAATGACAAGACCGCCCCGCAAGACAGCCTGCGCATCACGCAAACCCTGCTGCCTGCCGTGCCCGTGACGGTGCGCCAGGCCAGCCTGCGCCAACTGAGCGCGGCCGGCGAGGCGCCGTTGCAACTGCAAGTGGCCATGCCCGAGGGCGCGCTGCAAGGGCGCGGCGGCATCGTGCTGCAAGCCCAGAGCCAGCTCGGCGGCGACCTGCTGCCCGGCCTGCAACGCTGGTGGAAGTACTACCCCTACGCCTGCCTGGAGCAGCGCCACAGCAAGGCCATCGGCCTGCTCGACGAGCAGCTGTTCCAGTCCGTGCAGGCCGATCTGCCCAGCTTCTTGGACCCCCACGGCCTGGCCGGCTACTTCCCGCCCAGCAGCCAATACGCGGGCAATGTGCCCTTGACGGCCCATTTGCTGCAAGTGGACGCCGTCATGCAGCAGCTGGGCCAGCACAACATGCGCATCGACGCCGACTCGCGCCAGCGCATGCTCAAGGCGCTGGAAGACTTCGTGCTGGGCCGGCTCAATCCCAAGACCCCGTCCTACTATCCAAACGCGCAGCATGAGCTCAGCGCCGAGCGCCTGATGGCCTTGGCCGCGCTCAGCATGCACGGCGCGGCCCAGCCCAGCATGATCGAAAACCTGCAAATCGCCCCCAGCGCCTGGCCCACCTACGCCGTGCTGGACTGGCTGCAAACCCTGCGCAATCTGCCCAGCCTGCCCCAGCGCGACAAGCTGCAGGCCCAGGCCGAGCAAACCCTGCGCAACCGCCTGCAGCACACTGGCACGCAGCTCATCCTGAACCAGGACAGGCCACACCATGGCTGGTGGCTGATGCAAAACCCCGACAGCGACGCCGCGCGCCTGCTGCTGCTCACCGCCGACCTGCCCGGCTGGAAGGACGACGCAGGCGCCCTGGCCAGCGCCCTGCTGGCACGCCAGAACAACGGCGCCTGGCGCACCTCCACCGCCAATCTGTGGGGCCAGCTGGCGCTGCGGCGCTTCTCCAGCCTGCACGAGAGCGAGCCCGTGGGCGGCGCGCTGCAGGCCCGCTTGGGCGGCGAGCAGCAGCAGCGCGACTGGCCCGCGCCCTCGACCAGCGAAGGCCAGGGCCCGGCGCGCGGCGAAGGCAAAGGCATATCGCGCCTGCAAATGCAGTTTGCCTGGCCCGACGCCATCGCCCGCCTGGGCGATGCCCAGGCCGCCGCGCAGCTGGAAGTGGCCCAACTGGGCAGCGGCCGGCCCTGGCTGACCATCTCGGCGCTGGCGGCCATGCCGCTGACGGCCCCGGTGCACAGCGGCCTGCGCGTGGAAAAACGCATCACCCCCGTGGTGCAGGCCCAGCCCGGGCGCTGGAGCCCGGGCGACGTCTACCGCGTGCACCTGCTGCTCGACAGCGTCGCGAAGCTGAACATGACCGTGCTGACCGACCCCATCCCCGCCGGCAGCACCATCTTAGGCAGCGGCCTGGGGCGCGACTCGGCCATCGACAGCCAGGCCGGCGACGACGACGGCAGCCTCGACAACTGGTGGCGCATCGCCTGGGTGGAGCGCAAGCACGACGTGATGCGCGTGTACTACCACGGCCTGCCCGCCGGGCCGACCCGCTACAGCTACACCGTGCGCCTGAACCAGCCCGGCCAGTTCCATCTGCCGCCCACGCGCGCCGAAGCCTTGTACATGCCGCAATTCTTCGGCGAGACGCCCAATGCCGAGTTCACCGTGGCCGCGCCTGCGGCGCAGTAATCAGCGCCGCGCCGCGCCGCGCCTGCTGGCCAGCGCCCTGCTGCTGGCCAGTCTGGCGCTGGCGGCCGCGCCCGCACCGGCATTGGCCGAGAGCCTGCCCAGCTTTGCCCAGGTACGCCAGCAGTTCCACTCCTCCGAGACCTGGCTGCTGGATCGCCACGGCCAGCGCCTGCAACGCCTGCGCACCGATTTCAGCGTGCGCCGGGGCGACTGGGTGGCGCTGCAAGCCGTCTCCCCCGCGCTGCTGCACGCCATCGTGCTGACCGAGGACAAACGCTTTTACGAGCACAGCGGCGTGGACTGGGCCGCCGTGGGCGCCGCTGCCTGGGGCAATCTGTGGAACGAGCGCACGCGCGGCGCCTCCACCATCACCATGCAGCTGGCCGGCCTGCTCAACGAGGCGCTGCGCAGCCGCCCTGGCGGGCGCAGCTGGGGGCAGAAATGGCGCCAACTGTGGTCGGCGCGCGATCTGGAGCAGGACTGGAGCAAGGCCCAGGTGCTGGAGGCCTATCTGAACCTGGTGCCCTTTCGCGGCGAGCTGCAGGGCATTGACGCGCTCTCGCGCAGCCTGTTCGACAAAGCCCCGCACGGCCTGGACCAGCGCGAGGCCGCCATTGCCGCCGCGCTGCTGCGCGCGCCCAATGCGCCCGTGGCGCGCGTGGCCGAGCGCGCTTGCCTGGTGCTGCAGGCGGCCCAATCGCACTGGGGGCGCGACTGCAAGGCGCTGGCCTTCTACACCGAGGCCGCGCTGCGCCGCCGCCATTTCGAGCCCGAGCAAGGCGATGCGCCGCACTTTGCCCGCTACGCGCTGCAACAGCACCAAGCGCAGCAGGAGCGGCAAGGGCAGCAAGGGCAGGCGCTGCCAGAAGACATCCCCAGCTCGCTGGACGCCGGGCTGCAACGCCACGCCGCGCACACGCTGCGCCGCCAACTGCAGCAACTGCAACACCAGCACGCGCGCGACGGCGCCGTGCTGGTGCTGGACAACGCCAGCGGCGAGGTGCTGGCCTGGGTCGGCTCCTCCGGCCCGGCGCTGAGCCAAGCCGCCGAAGTGGACGCCGTGCAGGCGCTGCGCCAGCCCGGCTCCACGCTCAAGCCCTTGCTCTACGCCCAGGCCATTGCCCAGCACCGCCTGACGGCCGCCTCGCTGCTGGACGATTCGCCCGCGCGCATCCCCACCGAATTCGGCCTGTACGTGCCGGAAAACTACGACCTGCGCTACCGTGGCTGGGTCTCGGTGCGCCAGGCGCTGGGCAGCTCGCTGAACATCCCGGCCGTGCGCACGCTGGGCATGGTCACGCCCGAGGCCTTCGCCCAGCAGTTGCGCGCGCTGGGCTTTGCCCTGCCCGAGCCGGCCGGCTTCTACGGCCACAGCCTGGCGCTGGGCGGCGTGGACGTCAGCTTGCTGCAACTGACCAACGCCTACCGCACCCTGGCCAATGGCGGCCTGCACGGCGCCGTGCGCAGCACCCGCGCCCCGGCCGATGCGCCGCGCCCGGCCGACGATGCGCCGCGCATCTGGGACGAGCGCGTGGCCTTCATCGTCAGCGACATGCTCTCGGATCGCCACGCCCGGCTGCTGACCTTCGGCACCGACAGCGCGCTGGCCACGCGCTTTTGGAGCGCCGTCAAAACCGGCACCAGCAAGGACATGCGCGACAACTGGGCCATCGGCTACACGCCGCGCTTCACCATCGGCGTGTGGGTCGGCAACGCCGATGGCTCGCCCATGCACGACGTCAGCGGCATCTCCGGCGCGGCCCCGGTCTGGGCCAGCGTGGCCGCCTACCTGCACGCCCGCCACCCGGCAGCCGCGCCCCAGCCGCCAGCGGGCCTGGCGCGCCTGGCCGTGCACTACCGGCCAGAAAGCCCCGAGGCCCCACCCCCGATCGACAGCAGCCGCCAGGAATGGTTTTTGCCCGGCACCGAGCAGGCAATCTTCACCTTGCCCGCGCCCGCGGCCCATGCCGCCCACGCCACGGCCGCGCGCATCATCGAGCCGCAGCCGGGCACCATCATCGCGCTGGATCCGGACATCCCGCCGGCCAACCAAATGCTGCGCCTGCAAACCCAGGCCGCGCAAGCGCAGTGGTGGTTCAACGGCCAGCGCGTCACCGGCCTGGCCGATGCGCGCCGCTGGTACTGGCCCCCCATGCCAGGGCGGCACCACATCGAACTGCGCAGCGCCGATGGCCGCACCGTCTACGACCAGGTCCACATCGAAGTGCGCGGCGCCTTCCTCAAGTCCGATGCGCCTTGAGCGCCTCAAATGCCCCCAAAGAAGAAAGCCCCGGCAGCGAGAGCGCCAACGGGCGCTTGTCGCGCGTCAGCCTTCCGGCTCGAAGCCTGGAGCGGACGGCGCATCCGGATGCAACCAAGCCGGTATGTCGCGCCGCTCATGCAGCACGCGCCAGACGTCGATGTGATCCGCTCGCACGACGTAGAACACCAAATAGGGATAGCGCCTCAAAGGCCAGCTGCGCAGGCCGGGCAGGTCCAGCTCGTGCGCGTAACGCGGCGAGCCGGTGGCCGGGTGGCGGGCGATCTGGGCATAGGCCTGCTCCAGCGCATCGATAAAGCCCAGTGCGGCGGGCACGGCTTGCTCGCGCAGATAGTGCTCCAAGGCGTGGTCAACGTCCCGCCTGGCCTGGGCCCGGGGGATGACAGGCAACAGGGCTTTCATCCCCGCACACGCCGCACCTTGGCGCGCAGCGCGTCGAAATACGCGCCATCGGCAGGCGCGCCCGGCGCAGAAGCGGCGCCGGCCAGCAACAGGCCGCGCAACTGCTGGCGATCCTGATCGCGGCGGATCAGCTCGCGCACGTACTCGCTGCTGGTGCCATAGCCGCGCTGGCTGACCTGCTCATCGACAAAGGACTTCAGGCTTTCGGGCAGGGAGATATTCATCGTGCTCATGACGCCGCATGCTAGGCGCAATGGCAAATTTTGGCAAGACAGCCATGCGGCCGTAGGGTTCTGGCAGGCGGGCCAATCGGCAAGCGCCGGCTCACTCACGCATCCAAGGGCTGCACCGAAAACGGCACGCGCTGGGCCACGGCGCACATCAGCTCATAGCCCACGGTCTGCGCGCAGGCGGCCACTTCGTCGATGGGCAGCAGCGTGCCGTCATGCTCGGCGCTGGCCTGGCCCCAGAGCACGGCCTCGCTGCCTACGCCGCTGCCGCGCCCGGCCGCCAGCGGCGCGCTCAGATCGACGGCCAGCATGTCCATGCTGATGCGCCCCAGCGTGCGGCTGCGCACCCCGTCGATCAGCACCGGCGTGCCGGTGGCGCAAAGGCGCGGGTAGCCGTCCGCATAGCCGCAGGCCACGATGCCCAGCGTCATCGCTTGCGGCGCGGTAAAGCACGAGCCATAGCCCACCGTCGCGCCGGCCTGCAACTGCTGCGTGGCGATGATGCGGCTGCGCAGGCTCATGGCCGGCTGCAGGCCCCAGC
>JAUMYI010000013.1 GCA_030528705.1 Comamonadaceae bacterium
CCACGTAGCGGCCCTTGAACACTTCGCCAAGGTACATCTTGGCCACGCGCCGCGCGGTATTGCGCGTGTTGTGGTCGCCCTCGGTGTCGATCACCATGCTGTCGAGCACTGCTTGCATTTTCTGCTCGACCTCACCCAGCAGCTGCTCCAGCTCGCCTGGCTCGATGCAGTCGGCAATGTTGTCGTTGGCGTTGAAGCGCCGCTGCTGCGCCTTCAGGCGCTCGCGGATCTTGACGGAGACGGGCACGCCCTCATCGTGCTGCGCATCGGGCGCTGGCGGGGGGCAAGGCAGGGCTTTGCGCATGGCATTGGGCTTTCAAAGACCGATTATCATAAGCCAAGCAGCCCCCCGGAAGAACCCGGCAGACCTGCTTGCCCAAGCAGCGTTGGGGCCCCTGCCTCTGCGCACAGGCGCACCACTTGCGATGGCGCTGCGGCCCGCGCCAACCCGCCCCATCAACCGCCCCCGCCTTGCAGACAGCTTTCGCGACACCATGAACGAACAACAGTACCGCGACGTATTGTTGGCCAAGGCCCTTGAGCAGCGCCATGCCGACGCAGCCAGCACTGCAGCGGCGCTACTCAATGTCCAGGACTTGCGCGCCGCCACCGAAAAGGCATTGCACGAAGCGCCTGCATCGCGCAGCGGCGCAGCGGCGCAGCCCCGCCAACTTGAGCGCCTGCTGGTGCGCCGCGCCGAGCATTTGCTGCAAGCGGCCAATGCCCGCGCCCCTGGCCTGCAGGCCTTGCGCAAACCGCCGCGCGCCGCGCAATGGCTGTGGTGGCTGCCGGTGCTGGCTCTGCTGCTGGGCTTTGCCAGCGAAAAACTGGGCCAGCCCCATCGGCTCAACCTAGTGGCATTGCCCCTACTGGCCATCGTTGCCTGGAATCTGCTGCTCTACGCCAGCGGCCTGCTGCGCAGCCTGTGGCGGTTGCGGCGGTTGCGGCGGCCGCGCCCCGCCCCGGCTGCTGCGGCGCCAGCCACTGCACCTTGGGAGCCTGCGCTGCGCTGGTGGTCGCGCAGCACCCTGGCCATGCAGGACGAGCGCCTGCGCGAGGTCTATCAGCACTTTTTGCAGGACTGGGCGCCCTATCGCCAGGCGCGCCAGGCCCGGCTGCTGCGCGTCTGGCTGCACCTGGGCGCCGCCGCCCTGGCGCTGGGCATGATTGCCGCCATGTGGGTGACGGGCATGTTCGTGGAATACCGCATCGGCTGGGAAAGCACCTGGCTGAGCGCGCCGCAGATGCAGGCCCTGGCCAACGCGCTGAGCTGGCCAGCGCAGCAGCTACTGGGCATGGCCCCCTGGTCGCTGGAGCAGATCGAGCGGCTGCAAGCCTGGCCGGCTGGCCAGCAGCAAAGCGGCCAGCAATGGATCCTGGCCTACAGCCTGCTGCTGGCTCTGGTGGTAGTCGGGCCACGCCTGCTGCTGGCGGCCTGGCACTGGAGCGCGGCGCTGCGCCAGTCGCGCGCGCTGCATCTGCCGCTGGCCGAGCCCTATTTCCAAGGCCTGGTGCGCGATTTTTCCAGCGATGCCACGCACATTCTGGTGCTGCCCTTCAGCATGTTGCTGGACGAGGCCCGCCAGCAGCACATCCGGCACTTCGTGCAGCAGCAGTTCGGCGCCGCCGCCCACGTGCATTTCGGCCCGAGTCTGGCCTATGGCGACCAGGCCAACCACGGCGGCAGCTATTTCAAAAACACGCTCGAATCGCACACCCCCAGCCTGCAGGCGCTGCTGTTCAACCTCTCGGCCACTCCTGAAGAAGAAACCCACGGCAGCGTGCTGCGCCAGTTCGATGCCCACGTGAGCGGAGCGCGCAGCGTCTGGCTGTATGGCCACGAGCTGGCCCAGCGCCTGGGCCCGGGCGAGGCCGCGCGCCAGCGCCTGGCCGAGCGTTGCCACCTGTGGCAAACCTTCGTCGAACAGCACGGGCTGCACGCCGAATTCATCGGCACAGGCCTGCCCAGGAGATAACACCGCATGGCCCAGGATGTCATCGCCATCGCCCCCGCAGCCCAGGTGCAGCTGTGCCTGATCTCGCACACCAACATCGGCAAGACCACGCTGCTGCGCACCCTGCTGGGGCAAGACGTGGGCGACATCCGCGACGCCGCGCACGTCACCGACTCGGCCGACGCCCACGTGCTGGTGCGCACCCCCGAGGGCGACACGCTGACGCTGTGGGACACACCCGGCTTTGGCGACTCGGTGCGGCTGCACCAGCGCCTGCAGCAGCAGTCCAACCCCATCGGCTGGTTTCTGAGCAACCTCTGGGATCGCTGGCGCGACAAGCCTTTCTGGATGAGCCAGCACGCCCTGCGCGCGGCGCGCGACAGCGCCGACGTGGTGCTGTACCTGGTCAATGCGGCCGAGCGCCCGGACGACGTCGGCTACCTCGACGCCGAAATGCACCTGCTGCGCTGGCTGGGCAAGCCCGCCATCGTGCTGCTCAACCAACTGGGCGCGCCGCAAACCATCGCCCAGCAAGATGCCGACCTGCGCCTGTGGTCAGCGGCCCTGGCGCGCTACGCACCCATGGTGCAGGGCGTGCTCGCGCTCGATGCCTTCACCCGCAGTTGGATCCATGAGCAGCGCCTGCTGCACATCGTCCAGCGGCTGCTGCCAGCGGCCAAGCAGCCCGGCTACCAGCGTCTGGTCGCGGCCTGGGAGGCAGCCAACCAGCAACGCTTTGCCGACAGCATGCAGCACATCGCCGCGCTGCTGGCCGAAGCCGCGCAGGCCCGCCAACCCGTGGCCCAGGCCAGCGGTGCAGCCCTGCCCTGGCGCGGCATCAGCAAAATCCTGCAACCTGGTGCAGCTCCGGCCCCCAATGCCGCCGAGCAGCAGGCCATGCAGCAACTGCTGCTGCAGGTGCAGCGCCAGGAGCAGCACTGCCACGAGGCCCTGCTGCAGCTGCACCGGCTCGATGGCCGCGCCGGGCAAAGCATCCGCGAACAGCTCAGCCACCACTTCAGCGTGCAGCAGCCGCTGGACACGCGCCGCATGGGCCTGTGGGGCGCGCTGGGCAGCGGCGCCGCTGGCGGCCTGGGCGCCGACCTGGCCACCGGCGGCCTGAGCATGGGCATGGGCGCCGCGCTAGGCGCACTGGCCGGCGCGGCAGCCTTCGCCGGTGCAGCACTGGGCCTGAACAAACTGCGCGCGCGCACCGAGCACCAGGTCACGCTCTCGCAGGAGTTTCTCGACGCCCTGCTGCACGGCAGCCTGTTGCAATACCTGGCCATCGCCCACTTCGGCCGTGGCCGAGGCCTGTTCACCGAGACGCAAACCCCGGCGCACTGGAGTGACGCCCTGGCCCAGCAACTGCAGCCGCGCCTGCCTGCACTGCACACACTCTGGCAGCGCCTGCGCGCCGATGAAGCTGGCGACGCCCCCCCTACCGCCAACAGCAGCCACAGCCCAGCCCCGGCCCTGCACGATGCCCAGGCCGCGCTGCAAGCCTGCATCAGCGAAATTGCCATGGACACGCTGCAAGCCCTGTACCCGCCGCCGGTGCAGCAACGCATCCGCCGCTGAGTCAAAACCTGTCGAGGGCTGGACCGGGCCCCGCTTTCACGCGCTGCGTCGCCCGCGCCCCGGCCAAGTGGCCAGCACCACGCCCAGCAATGCCAGGCCCAGCGCCGCCCACTGCAGCGCAGCCAGGCGCTCGCCCAGCGCCAGCACCCCAAGCAGCGCCGCACTGATGGGCAGAAACACCGTGAACACGCCGGCCTGCGCAGCCGGCACGCTGCGCAGGCCCGTCATCCACAGCCAAACCGTCCACATGCACGCGGCCAGGGCATAGAACAGCAACAGCAGCCACAGGCCAGGGTCGACGGCGCGAAAGTCAAAGTCCCAGGCCAGCCACAGCCCAAATGGCAGGCTCAATACAAAGCCCCATAGATTGATCAAGGCGCTGATGCGCCGTGGCGTAAGGCTGGCAGTGAGCTTTTTGCCGATGACGGCGTAGCTGGCCTCGCAAAGCACCGCCCCCAGCAGCAGCGCATGGCCCAGCCAAGCCAGCTGGCCGTGTGGCATGGCCTGGGCACTGCTCTGGGCATCGGCAGGCGCAGTTGGCAGCGGCGCGGCATCAGGGGCCATGCCCAACAGGCCGATGCCCAGCACGGCGCAGACCACGCCCGCCCAGACTGGCGGCGCCACACGTTCGCGCAGCAGCACCCAGGACAGCAACGCCACCGCAGCGGGAATGGCAGCCATGATGACCCCGGCCGCCACAGCGCCGCTGAGCTGAACGCCCGAGATCATGCACAGCGTGAACAAGAAATTGCCCAGAAACGACTCCCAAAACAGCAACCAGCGGGTCTGGCGCGTCATTGGCGGCTCATGGGCTGGCTTTTTCAACCAATGCAGCATCGCCAACGCGCCAATGCCAAACCGCAGCCAGGCCAACAGCAGCACTGGAAACACCGCCGCCAATGGCTTGGACAAAGCCACATAACTGCCCACCAGCGCCATTGAGGACGCCAGGCAGCCATAGGCCAGCAAACGAGGGGAGGAAAAAAGGCGAAACATCGGCAATGGAGGCCAGGGGTTATTGAGATTGAGTGCTGCGGCGGTGTTTTCGGTCAAAACTGCGCAGCTGCCGCGTTGAGAACGCTTGCAAGAGCTCCTGGCCTTTGCAAGCGTTTTCGCCTTGCATCCGCGGCTTTTGCCTCAAAAAAACCGCTTCGCAAAGCCAATCCAGGCCCCCCAAAAGCGTGTGATGCACCCGCAAGCGCCACGGCGGGCGGGTCTGCATCATGCCGCAGCCTGCGCATCAAAATTTTTCATAATATGGACTTACGGCTCAATCAATGAAATTGCATCATGCTGCAACGCAACAAATATGCCACAATGCGAAAACAGCTTTCCTTAAAAGGAATGTCCGCCTCAAATCATTGATTTGATTGGACAAAATTTATGTCTTATATAAGACATAAGATGTCAGGCAAAGCCCTGGGCTGCCGCTACAGTACGGGCATCCGATTCTTCGATGCACGTTTTCCTTCTTTTCAACAATCAGGAGTATCCCGATGACTCAATCGCTGACCCGCGAACAACAAATTGCCGCCCTGGAGAAAGACTGGGCCGAGAACCCCCGCTGGAAAGGCATCAAGCGCAACTACAGCGCCGCTGACGTGGTGCGCCTGCGCGGCAGCCGGCACATCGAATACACACTGGCACGCCAAGGTGCGGAAAAGCTCTGGGCCAAGGTCAACGGCGGCGCCAAGAAGGGCTACGTCAACGCCTTCGGTGCTATCACCGCCGGCCAGGCCATGCAGCAGGCCAAGGCCGGGCTGGAGGCCGTGTACCTCTCGGGCTGGCAGGTCGCCGCCGACGGCAACACCAGCGAGACCATGTACCCCGACCAGTCGCTGTACGCCTACGACTCGGTGCCCACCATGGTGCGCCGCATCAACAACACCTTCAAGCGCGCCGATGAGATCCAGTGGGCGCGTGGCATCAACCCAGGCGATGCCGAGTTCATCGACTACTTCCTGCCCATCGTGGCCGACGCCGAGGCGGGCTTTGGCGGCGTGCTCAACGCCTTCGAGCTGATGAAGAACATGATCACCGCCGGCGCGGCCGGCGTGCACTTCGAGGACCAGCTGGCCGCTGTGAAGAAGTGCGGCCACATGGGCGGCAAGGTGCTGGTACCCACGCAGGAAGCCATCGAGAAGCTGATCGCCGCGCGCTTTGCCGCCGACGTGATGGGCGTGCCCACCATCGTGCTGGCCCGCACCGACGCCGAGGCCGCCAACCTGATCACCAGCGACCACGACGCCAACGACAAGCCCTTCCTGACCGGCGAGCGCACGCAAGAGGGCTTCTTCCGCGTCAAGAACGGCCTGGAGCAGGCCATCAGCCGCGGCGTGGCCTACGCGCCCTACGCCGACCTGGTGTGGTGCGAGACCGGCACGCCCGACCTGGGCTTTGCGCGCGAGTTCGCCCAGGCCGTGCACGCCAAGTACCCCGGCAAGCTGCTGTCCTACAACTGCTCGCCCTCCTTCAACTGGAAGAAGAACCTGGACGACGCGACCATCGCCAAGTTCCAGGACGAGCTCTCCGCGCTGGGCTACAAGTACCAGTTCATCACGCTGGCGGGCATCCACAGCAACTGGTACAACACCTTCAAGTTCGCCCACGCCTACGCGCGCGGCGAGGGCATGAAGCACTACGTGGAAATGATCCAGGAGCCCGAGTTCGCCGCGCGCGAACAGGGCTACACCTTCGTGTCCCACCAGCAGGAAGTGGGCGCGGGCTACTTCGACGACGTGACCACCGTCATCCAGGGCGGCTCCTCCAGCGTCAAGGCGCTGACCGGCTCGACCGAGGAAGAGCAGTTCCACTGATCGTGCCGGCCTGCCTCGGCAGGTAAGCGCCACTGAAAACGGGCCTGCGCTGCCACAAACGGCAGCGCAGGCCCGTAGTTTTTTCTGTGGCGCTTGCTGGAGATCCTCGTTGGGCTCGTGCGCAGCCCCGAGTCAGGCCGACTGAAAAACTCAGTGCCGATCGGCCAGCGCGTGGGCGATGGTGCTCAAGTCCACGAATTCCAGCTCGCCGCCAGCGGGCACGCCGCGCGCCAGGCGCGTGGTGCGGATGCCGCGCTTGCGCAGCGCCTGTTCGATGACGTGGGCCGTGGCCTCGCCCTCGGCCGTGAAGCTGGTGGCGACGATGACTTCTTCAATGGCCGCGTCGCTGGCTCGCTCCATCAGCTGGCGCAGGCCCAGCTCGGCAATGCCGATGCCGTCAAGCGGGCTCAGGCGCCCCTGCAGCACGAAGTACAGCCCATCGTAGGCGCCGGTGCGCTCCATCACGGCCTGGTCGGCCGGGGTTTCGACCACGCACAGCCGTGCCTGATCGCGCCCAGGATCGGCGCAGGTGGTGCACAGCGGCGCCTCGGAGAAGGTGTGGCAGCGCTCGCAGTGGCGCACCTTGTGCACGGCATCGAGCAGGGCCTGGGCCAGTTGCTGCGCCCCGTCCCGGTCGTGCTGCAGCAGGTGGTAGGCCATGCGCGCGGCCGACTTGGCCCCCACGCCCGGCAACAGGCGCAGGCACTGCACCAGACGCTCCAGGCTGTGCGGCGCGCCGGGCTTGCCGGCCATGCTCGCGCTCGGGCTGCTCACGACGCGCCCGAATTTCAGAATGGCAGCTTCATGCCGCCCAGGCCACCGAGCCCGCCCAGGCCGGCCGTGAGCTTGCCCATTTTTTCCTGCTCCACCTCAGCGGCCTTGCGCACGGCGGCATTGAAGGCTGCGGCCACCAGGTCTTCCAGCATGTCCTTGTCATCGGCCAGCAGGCTGGGGTCGATGGTGACGCGGCGCACCTCGTGCTTGGCGGTCATCAGCACCTTGACCAGGCCGGCGCCCGATTCGCCTTCCACTTCGATACTGGCCAGCTCTTCCTGGGCTTTTTTCAGGTTGTCCTGCATTGCCTGGGCCTGCTTGAGCAGGCCGGCCATTTGTCCTTTGTTGAACATGGTGTGTTCCCTTCGTGGTCCATGGGTTGAAATCTGTCTGTCATGCACGGCCCAGCCGCAGGCCAAGGCCTGTTCACTGCAGGGGCGCTCCGTCCAGGGGCTGGATGCTGCCGGGCACGATCTCGGCGCCCAGCTGCGCCTTGAGCCATTGCACGGTGGCGTCGTTTTCGACGATGTGCTGCGCCTGCAGCAGCTTGTGCTGGCGCTCGGCTTCCTGCAACTGCGCCGGGCTGTGCTCGGTCGGGCCGTGCTGCAGCGTCAGCTCGCCCAGGCCCTGCTCCTGCAGCAGGGCCTGCAGTTTGCCTTTCAGGCTCTCGTTCATCAGTGTCTGGTTGGCGATGCGCAGCACCACTGCGGCGGCATCGCATTGCAGCGGCTGCGATTGCAGGGCCAGCTCGCGCACCACGGCTGCCAGCCGGCCTTGCTGGTTCAGGCGCTCGACCAGCTCGCGCCAACGTTGGGCCAGGGCCGCATCGCCAGCAGCAGATGGCCCTGGCTCTGGCGAGGGGGCCTGCGGCATGGGCTGCGCGCCCGGCTCCGCCACGGCGCTGGCGCTGGTAGTGGAAGTCACTGGGGCAGGCGCTGCCGCAGGCGGCTTTGGCTCTACAGGCTCCGACGCTAAAGGCTTTGGCTCAACAGGTTGCGGCTTGGCAGGCGGTGACGCTGTCTGTGTGGATTGGGCCTGACGATGAGCGCCGGCCACCGAGACGGCTGGCACCGCACTGGCCTTTGCATCGCCGCCCAAAGGCCGGGCGAGCGGGGCTTCGGCCTGCGCCGCTGCGGCAGGCGCGGTGACAGAGGCGGTAACAGGGGCGGCAATGGCTTGCTCGGGTTGCTGTGGCTCAGGCTCTGGCGTGGTTTGTGCAGTCGGCGCTGCGGCTGGGGGCGGCGGCAATTCCTCCCAAGGGGGCGGCTCGCTGGACGCGAGGGCAGCGGCGCGGGCCTCATCCGCCTTGGGGGCAGCGGCTTGAGCAGGCATGGCAGCGGCTCGCTGCTCGGCAGGGGCTGGCGCGCTCACTGGCGCAGGTGATGGCGCCAAACTTGGACGAACTGCAGCCCCACCCGTCTCCACAGCGCCGGGGCTGGGCGCAGCTTGGCCCGGCGGCTGTTTGAAGGCCAGCAGGCGCAGCAAAACCATGACCAGGCCCGAGTATTCGTCGGGTGCCAAGCCCAGCTCCTCGCGCCCTTTGAGGCAAAAGGTGTAGAGCAGCTGGGTTTCATCGGCTGGCAGGGCCTGCGCCAGGGCCAGCGTGCGGCGGGTGTCGGCGTCGTCGTTGCCCTCATCCAGGGCTGCGCTGGTCGCTGCGGCGGGCACGCTTTGGTACAGCGCCATTTGCTGCAGCACCAGCGCCATGTCCTCCAGCAGCGAGGCTGCCGGAATGCTTTGCGCGCGCAAGGCATCGGCCTGGGCCACCACTGCCTGACCGTCGCCAGCGGCCAGCGCGGCAATGGTGTCGTAGACGTAGCGCCGGTCGACCACGCCCAGCATCTGGCGTACCGTGTCTTCCTGCAGCGCGCCGTTGCCGTAGGCGATGGCCTGATCCGTCAGCGACAGCGCATCGCGCATTGAGCCATGCGCGGCCCGCGCCAGCAGCTGCAGGCTTTCCTTGTCGTGCGCCACGCCCTCGCTGCTCAGCACCCGCACCAGGTGCTGGGCGATGGTCTGCGGCGCCATCGAGCGCAGATTGAACTGCAGGCAGCGCGACAGCACCGTGACGGGCACCTTCTGCGGATCGGTGGTGGCGAGCACGAACTTGAGGTATTCGGGCGGCTCCTCCAGCGTCTTGAGCATGGCGTTGAAGGCCGTGTTGGAGAGCATGTGCACTTCGTCGATCATGAAGACCTTGAAGCGCCCCTGCACCGGTTTGTAGACGGCTTGCTCCATCAGACTTTGCACTTCCTCGACGCCACGGTTAGAGGCCGCATCCAACTCGGTGTAATCGACGAAGCGCCCGGCATCAATGTCTCGGCAGGCCTGGCACACGCCGCAAGGCTGGGCCGTAATGCCGCCCTGGCCATCGGCGCCCTGGCAGTTGAGCGATTTGGCCAGGATGCGCGAGACCGTGGTCTTGCCCACGCCGCGCGTGCCGGTGAACAAATAGGCATGGTGCAGGCGCTGCTGCTGCAACGCGTTGGACAGCGCCTTGACGACGTGCTCCTGCCCGACCATTTCCTCAAAGTTGTGGGGGCGGTATTTACGGGCAAGCACCAAGTAAGACATAGCCGGCGATTCTAGAGCGTGTTGGGCTTCATTTTGGGACGGCAATGCGCGCTGCCCATGTGCCGACGAGCTGCGAACTTGCAGCATGCGGCATCAAAAATCGTTGGGCGTAAACACCAACGTGACGGGCGAATGCACGCGGCCATTGTCCTTGGGCAGGGACTGCGCCTTGTCCAGCGCGCGCAGCACGGCCTGGTCCCAGCCGGGGTTGCCACTGCTTTTGACGATGCGCTTGCCGGTGATGCGCCCGTTGGCGTCCATGCGTACCTCGACCTCGGTTGCGGGGTTGCCGCTGATGGCCGCCGGGAAGTCAATCAACGGCCGCACCTTGGCCCGCACCTGCCCGCCCCAGCCAGCCGACGGCCCGGACGATTGCGCCGCCGCGCCCCGGCCGCCCGTGCCGCCAGCGCCATCGAGCAGGCCCTGCATGCGGCGCAGCTCGGCCGCGCGGCGCGCTTCGGAATCGGCCGCTTCCTTGGCCTTGCGCGCGGCCTCATCGGCCTTTTTCTTCGCTGCAGCGTCCTCGGCTTTTTTCTTGGCGGCCGCTTCCTGCTCCTGCTTTTTCTTGCGTTCGGCTTCTTCCTGGGCCTTTTTCTTCGCAGCCTCTTGCTCTTCGAGTTTCTTCTTGCGTTCGGCCTCTTGCTGGGCTTTTTTCTTTGCCGCTTCTTCCTCTTGCTTTTTCTTCAGCGCAGCCTCCTGCTCGGCCTGCTTGCGCGCCGCTTCCTGTTCGAGCTTTTTCTTGCGCTCGGCTTCTTCCTGGGCCTTCTTCCTGGCCTGTTCTTCCTGCTCTTTTTTCAGGGCCGCCTCACGCTCGCGCTGGCGCTGCTCTTGCTCGCGCTTTTTGCGCTCCTGTTCGAGCACGATCTGCGGATCGGGCTCAGGCGGCGGCGGTGGGGGTGGTGGCGGCTGAGGCGCAGGCGGCGGCGGGGCCGGCTCCGGTTCGGGCTCGGGCGGTGGAGGAGGCGGCGGAGCGGGTTCGGGCTCAGGCCTTGGCTTGGGCTCTGGCTCGGCCTGGGCGGCGCGGGGCGCGGCCTCCTGCGGCAGGCTGGACCAGACCTCGGCCATGACGCTGGTGTCCGCCGGGCGTTTCCAGTGCGAGCCAAGAATCAGCGCCCCGATCAGCCCAGCATGCACCAGCGCCGCCCAGGCCACGGCGCGCAAACGCAGAGGGGGCTGCGGCGGCGTCAGCGGCACCTGGTGCAAGGGCGGTGGCGGGGTCAAGGGCATGGCTGGCAGAGCATCACTGCTTGTTGAACAGCAACGCCACGCGGCCGACCTGGGCGTCCTTCAGAGCGTTGTAGGTGTTGACCAGGTGCTCATAACTGGTTTTCTTGTCGCCAGCGATGACCACGGCCATGTCCTGCTGGGCGCGGCCTTGTTGCAGCTGCTCGGCCTCCCATTGCTTGGCCAGGTTGCCCAGCTCATGCAGCGCGACGCCACGCGGCTCGCCTTGCGCGGGGCGCCATTCGATCTGGCCCGCGCTGTCGACCACGACCTGGGCGATGGCTGCGGGCAGGCTTTCGGATTTGCCGACGGTGGGCGTATCGACCAGCCCGGGCGTGAACATCGGCGCCGTGACCATGAAGATGATCAACAGCACCAGCATCACGTCGATGAAGGGCACCATGTTGATTTCATTGACGGTGCGGCGGCTGCGGCCGCGTCGTGTCACATTGGCCATGGGTGGGTGCTTTCCTTGGCGTGGGTCTGGCGCACAACGGGGCCAGGTTCAATGCCCTGCGGCGGACTGCTGGGGCGCGGCGCTGAGGTTGCGCTGCAGGATGTTGGTGAACTCGTCGCCAAAGGTTTCCATGCGCACGGCCATGCGGTCGATCTCGCGGCTGAAACGGTTGTAGGCCACCACAGCCGGGATGGCGGCAAACAGGCCCATGGCCGTGGCCACCAAGGCCTCGGCAATGCCGGGCGCCACCGTGGCCAGTGAGATTTGCTCCATGCTGGCAAATCCGGTGAAGGCATGCATGATGCCCCAGACCGTGCCGAACAGCCCCACATAGGGGGCAATGGAGCCCACGGTGCCCAAGAACGACAGGCCGTTCTCGATCTGATCGAGCTCGCGGTTGAAGCTGGCCATCATGGCCCGGCGCGCGCCATCGAGCAGTGTTTCTGCCTGGTGGATATGGCGCTCGCGCAACTTGTGGTATTCGCGCATGCCATTGGCAAACATGCGCTCCAGCGGCCCAGCCGTGCGTGCGTTCTGCACCGCTGCGGTGTACAGGTCGTTCAAGCTGGCCCCTGACCAAAAGTCCTCCTCGAATTCGCCATTGAGCTTGCGCGCCTGCTTGAGCGCAGCCCCTTTGCGAAAAATCACCGTCCAGCTAGCGATGGAGCCCAGCACCAGTATCAGCATGACCACCTGTACCACCCAACTGGCGTTGAGGATCAGGTGCGTAATGGACATGTCGTTTGCGTTCATTGGAACAAAGCCTGTACGTGATCGGGGATGCGGGCAGGCCGCATGGATTGGCCATTGACCCAGCCAATGCGCACCTGGGCTTGGCACAGCGTGCTGCGCTCAGCACCCTGAATGCGCAGCACTTGCTGGAGCATGGTCATCGACGCACGCCCCATGTGCTGCAGCGCCGCCGTCACCAGCAAGGCATCGTCCAGCCGGGCCGGCTGCAGGTAGCGCAGCCTCAAGTCGGTGACAACGAACATGCCGCCGAGCTGCTCGCGCGCCTGATGCTGGCCCAGCCCCTTGGCGCGCAGCCAGTCGGAGCGGGCGCGCTCCATGAAGCGCAGGTAGTTGGCGTGATAGACGATGCCGCCGGCATCGGTGTCTTCCCAGTACACGCGCAGCGGCAACTCAAATCCGGGGAGCAATTGGCTCGATTGTTCAGTCACTTACAAAGCACCTTTGCAGCACGTCATGAAATGGCGCCCGGGCTGGCGAGGCTGCGCGGATTGTATTGAATGCCCGAAGCCTGCGCGCAAACAAAGCTGCCGGCAAATGTAAGTAAAGCGAAATGCGAGGCAGTAAAAAACCCCGCCAGCCGAAAAGCAGGCGGGGTTTCGTTCACTCAGCAGAACAGTCCAGCATCAGCGACGGATGATGTCGCGCGAGCTTTCTGGCACGTATTCAATCTGGTGATGCGGCATCATGTGGCTGTGCAGCTTGTTGACAATCCAGATCGAACCAACCAGACACACGGCCACGGTGAGCACCGTGCCCACCAGCGTGATCAATGTCCAGCCGCCTTCGGTGCTGGGCTTGAGGTGCAGGAAGTAGACCAGATGCACAATCATCTGCACCAGCCCCAGCCCCAGAATCCAGCCGATGGTGGCCGATTTGCTCTCGAGCACGTCGGCCATGACCAGCCAGAACGGAATCACCGTCAGGATGACCGACAGCACGAAGCCGATGAGATATTCATTGAGCGTGCCATGGCCGGATTGGGCGTGATGGCCTGCGTGGGCGTTGGGGTGGCTGCTCATCCGAGGACTCCCATCAAGTAAACAAAGGAGAAAACACAGATCCAGATCAGATCCAGGAAGTGCCAGAACATCGACAGGCACATCAGGCGGCGGTTGTTGGCTTCAATCAGTCCGTGCTTGCGCAGCTGGAACACCAGCGTCAGCAGCCAGATGATGCCAAACGTCACGTGCAGACCGTGCGTGCCCACCAGCGTGAAGAACGAGGACAGGAAGGCACTGCGGTACGGCGTGGCGCCAACGTGGATCAGGTGGTGAAACTCATACAGCTCGATGGCCAGGAAGGCCAGGCCAAACGCCGCCGTCACCAGCAACCAGTTGATCGTGCCCTTCACATTGCCCTTGTAGGACTGCAACATGGCAAAGCCGAAGGTGATCGACGAGAACAGCAGCATGAAGGTGTTGACCAGGATCAGCGGCAGCTCGAACAAATCGGCAGGCGAAGGGCCGGCGGCGTAGTTGCGGCCCAGGATGGCGTACATGGCGAACAGGATCGCGAAGATCAGGCAGTCCGTCATCAGGTAGACCCAGAAGCCCAGGCCGGTGGTGTTGTTGGGCGAGTGGGCATAGCCGTGGGCGTGACCGTCGCCATGGTGGGCGTGCGGATCCTCGGCCACGTAGTAGATGCGCTCGCCGTTGGGCCCGATGGGCGTGAATGCAGTTGTGCTCGTCATAGTGGTGTCAATTGCTCCATGCCATCGGGTTCAGTGGGCCGCGGCTGCTGCGGCAGCAGCGGTAGCCAACTCGCGCGTGCGCGCCTCTTCCGTCCTGGCGACCTGCTCGGCCGGGATGTAGTAGTCGCGGTCGTAATTGAAGGTGTGGTAGATCGTGTAACCGATGATGGCCGCAAACGACAGGATGGCCAGCCACCAGATGTACCAGATCAGCGCAAAGCCCAGCACCACCGACAGGCCGGCGATGACCATGCCCGCACCCGTGCCCTTGGGCATGTGAATGGGCACGAAGCCTGCCTGGGGACGCTTGTAGCCGTGGGTCTTCATGTCCCACCAGGCGTCGATGTCGTGCACCACGGGCGTGAAGGCGAAGTTGTAGTCAGGCGGCGGCGACGAAGTGGACCACTCCAGGCTGCGGCCATCGCCCCAGGCATCGCCGGTCAGGTCGCGGGTTTTCTCGCGCTGCAGCCAGCCCACGGCGATCGAGAGCACGAAGGCCACGATGCCCACCAGGATCAGCACGCCGCCGATCAGGGCCACGACGAAGTAGGCATGCAGCGAGCCGTCCTCGAACTGGCTCAGGCGGCGGGTCACGCCCATCAGGCCCATGATGTACAGCGGCGTGAAAGCGACCCAGAAGCCGATCAGCCAACACCAGAAGGACACGCGGCCCCAGAAGTCGTTCATCTTGAAGCCAAAGGCCTTGGGGAACCAGAAGGTCAGGCCGGCAAACAGCGCGAACACGACGCCACCGATGATGGTGTTGTGGAAGTGCGCTACCAGGAACAGGCTGTTGTGCAGGATGAAGTCGGCTGCAGGAATGGCCAGCATCACTCCGGTCATACCGCCAATGACGAAGGTCAGCATGAAGCCGATGGTCCACAGCATGGGCACTTCAAAGCGCACCCGGCCCTTGTAGATGGTGAACAGCCAGTTGAAGATCTTCGCCCCGGTCGGGATCGAGATGATCATGGTCATGATGCCGAAGAAGGCGTTGACGCTGGCACCCGAGCCCATGGTGAAGAAGTGGTGCAGCCACACCAGCATGGACAGCAGCAAGATGATCATGGTTGCATAGACCATCGAGGTGTAGCCGAACAGGCGCTTGCGCGTCAGCGCGGGCACGATCTCGGAGAAGATGCCAAACGCCGGCAGCACCAGCACATAGACCTCGGGGTGGCCGAAGATCCACACCAGGTTGACCATCATCATCGGGTTGCCGCCCAGCTGGGTGGTGAAGAAGGCCGTGCCCAGGTAGCGGTCGGCCGTCAGCAGCACGAAGGCAGCCGTCAGCACCGGATAGATCATCAGGATCAGGATGTTGGAGGCCAGGCTGGTCCAGACGAACACCGGCAGGCGCATCCAGGTCATGCCAGGGGCGCGCATCTTGATGATGGTCACGACGATGTTGATCGAACCCAGCGTGGTGCCAATGCCGGCGATGTTCAGCGACCACAGGTAGTAGTCCATGCCGGTGCCCGGGCTGTAGTCAATGCCCGACAGCGGTGGATAGACCAGCCAGCCAGTCTGCGCATACTCACCGACGAACAGCGAGATCATGGTCAGCACGGCGCCGGCCGTGGTCAGCCAGAAGCCCAGGTTGTTCAGGAACGGGAAAGCCACGTCGCGCGCGCCGATTTGCAGCGGCACGAGGTAGTTGAAGAAGCCCACCAGAATGGGCGTGGCCACGAAGAAAATCATGATCACGGCGTGCACCGTGAAGATTTGATCGTAGTGGTGGGCGTTCAGATAGCCCTCGCTGACCCCGGAGGAAGCCATGGCCTGATGGATGCGCATCATCAAAGCGTCGGCAAAGCCGCGCAGCAGCATAACGATGCCCAGCACGATGTACATGATGCCGATCTTCTTGTGGTCGATCGAGGTGAACCACTCGCTCCACAGATAGCCCCAGACCTTGAACTTGGTCAGCAGCGCCAGAGCCACGACCCCCAGCAGCACGACGGCCACGAAGGTCGCCATGATGATGGGCTCGTGCAGCATGGGAAAGGTGTGGTGATCAAACGTGATCCGCCCCAGCAACGGATGGACGTTCTCATTGAGAATTGCAGCAGACATGGTTTTCTGGCTTTCTAGGTTCAGAGAATGGGCGCAATCGTGGAGCCATCACGGCTGAGCTTCTGCCCTTGCACGCTGCTGGGCTGCTCCACCTGGGCTGTGGGCATGACCGGCTTGAGTGCAGGCAGCTTGCGGGTGGCGCGCACGAAGTCGACGGCGGCGCTGTCGCTGGTGCAGACCAGGTCGCCGGGCATCATGCCGGAGAACTCGGCCAGATCCAGTTGGGCCTTGGTCGTGCGGCGCATGTCGTAGCGCAGGCGCTTGAGGTTGTTCAGGCTGTCAATGCCTGCGCCGCCGGCCAGGTCGATGCCCATCATTTCGTCCATGCACATGGCGCCAGGCATGACGCACAGGTTCAGGATGGCGTGGTACATGCCCTGCTGCACCGAGCCGTAGTGGCGAATGCCAAAGTACTGCACGTGGCCGCGCTCGTCCTTCTGGTTGTACTGGTCCAGCGCCATGTACTCGGCCTGATCCAGCGTTTTGGTGGAGCTGCGCACTTTTTCGACCCACTGCTCAAAGCCCGCATTGCTCAGGCTGTGGAAATAGAAGTACATCTGGCTGAAGCCATGGCCGGTGTAGTTGGCGGAAAAGCCCTTGAACTTGCCCTCGCGGTTCATGACCGCGTTGAGCTGAGTCTGCATCGCAGGCATGGCATAGACCTGCCCGGACAGCGCCGGGATGAAGAACGAATTCATCATGGACGCCGAGGTGATCTTGAAGCGAATGGGGCGATTGACCGGCGCGGCCAGCTCATTGACCGTGGCAATGCCCTGCTCCGGGTAGATGAACAGCCACTTCCAGTCCAGCGCAGCCACCTCGATCTCCAGCGGCGTGGTCTCAACCACAGCCGCGTCGCTGCGCTTGGGGTCGATAAAGCGGGTCGCCAGAGTTTTGACCGCGCCGAGGTTTTCCTCCATGCCAGCAATTTTCGTCTGGCTGTCGATGCGCACCAGCGGGCGATAGGGGTCGAGCAGATAGGTCGAGCCCCAGGTCACCAGCGCCAGCACGATGATGATGCAGATGGGCGCCCCCCAGATCACCACTTCCAGCTTGTTGGAGTGGTAAAAGCCCGAGTCATAGGTGCCAGACTGGTTGCTCTGACGGTACTTCCAGCTGAAGAACAGGATCAGGAACATCACCGGCACGATCACCAGCAGCATCACGAGCACCGAGAAGATCATCAGATTGCTCTGCTGCTTGGCCACATAGCCAGACGGATTGATCAGCGTCCAGTCGCAACCGGTCAGCAACAGCGGCACCAGCAACAGCGCCGCAAGGGGGGTCAACTTCTTCATACACACCTCAGGAATGGGGCTTTGGCACGACAGCGTCCCGCACCCAGCCGGGTGCGGGACGCTACCGGTCCGCCGTTCGATTCGTTCAGTGCCAGATTGTGTGAAGCCGCGCCAAGAGGGGAAAGATCGCCTCTTGTTGCAGGCAACGCAGTGGCGCCCAAACTGCCGCCAAGATACGCTTCCAATACCCTGGACAGGCTCGTGGGATTCTACCCTTTTTTACAAGAATGAAACCAATTCAACCGACTGCCTCGGCAGTGCTTTGGCTGTGAAAACACCTGCTGAAACACGCACATAGAGCACAGCCGTGATCGCGCTGCACACGCCGTTGTAAAGCGCGCGTGAAGAGGCCTCTATTTCTGGGCTGTATCTCTATCTTCTTGCTGACGGCCATCGGCGTCTGAGCCTGTCTGCGCATCTGCACGCGCGCGCGGATGCGCCGCATCGTAGATTCGGGCCAGATGCTGGAAATCCAGCCGGGTATAGATCTGGGTGGTGCTGATGTTGGCGTGGCCCAGCAGCTCTTGCACGGCGCGCAAATCGCCACTCGATTGCAATACGTGACTGGCAAATGAATGGCGCAGCATGTGGGGGTGTACTGGCATGGCCATGCCTGCGGCCTGGCTGCGCTGGCGCAGGCGTTGCCAGGCGCTTTGCGGGCTCATGCGCGCGCCGCGCTGGCTGATGAACAAGGCGCCCTGCCCCGGCCATTGCCGCGCCGGGTCGCGCACTTGCCGCCAGGCCTGCAATGCTTGCATGGCCGCTGCCCCGATGGGCACGCTGCGCCGCTTCTGGCCTTTGCCGATGACGTGGGCTTCAGCTTCCTGCCAGTCGATCCAGCCGCGCCCCTGCTGCTGCGCCTGGGCACTGGCGTGCACATCCAGCCCCAGCAGCTCTCCAATGCGCAGACCGCTGCTGTAGAGCAGCTCAGTCATTGCGGCATCGCGCAGCTCCAGCCATTGCGCTGCACCATCGGCATCGTCCGATCGTTGGCGGAATGCAGCCAGTTGCACGGCTTCATCAGCCCCCAGGGCCTTGGGCAAGGGGCGGCGTGATTTGGGAGCGCGCACGTCCTGCACGGGATTGACCTCCAGCAGCCCTTGCAGCACGGCCCAGCGGTAAAAGCTGCGCCAACCGCTGAGGATCAGCGCAATGCCGCGTGCGCTGCGCCCTTGGCTGTGCATGCGCGCTACCTGCTGGCGGATGTGGAAGGGCTGCAAAGCCAGCACGTCCAGCCCCTGCGCAGCGGCGAGCTGCTGCAGCTTGCGCAGGTCTTCGGTGTAGAGCGCCAAGGTGCGCTCGGCCAGGCGGCGCTCAAAGCGCGCGTGCTCCAAATAGCGCAAGGCGCTGTGCGGCAAGGCTTTAGGCAACGCCTCTTCGCCCTGCAGCGGGCTGGGTACATGCTGGCGATGGGGCATGAGCGCGCGGCGGGCAAGCAGCAGAGGCTTATTCCAGCGGCAACTCAGCCTGCCCGCTTTGCTGGCGCGCCAGACTCTCCTGGTGTTGAATCCAGCCGATGGTTTCATCGGGCAGCAGGCGCTGCATGGCCGCGCTGGCCAGCTCCGCCAAACGGCTGAGCAGCTCCGTGCCCATATCCTGCGTGAAGCGGTGGCTGTCGGCAGAGGTCAGCAGCAGATAGCCAAAGGTGATCTGTTGCGCCTGCGCTGCGCCTGCGCGCAGCGGCAAGATGGCGATGGACTGCACTTCGGCCAGATCGCTGCCTTCGCCGGCCAGGCTTTGCAAGCCTTCAACGCTGCCGCGCGGCCCGCAGTAGGGCTTGGCCAGGCTGGCAATGTGCTGCTTGCTTTCGGGCACGACGCGCTGCACTTCAGGCAAATCGGCATAGGCCGGGGCCAGGTCCCAAAGGCGCAAGTACACCTGCGGCACGGCAAACAGTTGCTGCAGCTGCTGAGCCAGCAGCGCCGGCAGCTTGGCGCCATCGCGCTCGCGCAGCATGGCTGCCGTCCAGGCGTGGGCTTTCTCGATGATCTGCGCATTTTCGCTGCCGTAGCCCATCATCTCGACGATGCTGGCTTCCAGGCCCTTGATCTTGTCGCGCAGCATGAGGGTTTGGCGCTCATGCAGGCTGACGGTCTTGCCGCCATGCGGACTGGCCAACTGCACGGTGCCCAGTACTTCGGCAAATCGCTCGAAAAACTCCGGATTGCTGATCAGGTAGCTGGCCACGTCCTCTTCGGTGGCCAGCCCTGCGTGCTGCACGGGCGGGGTGGTCGTCATAAGCTGTCTGGAACTTCAATGGTGCCTTCAAAAACGGTTTGCGCCGGGCCAGTCATCAGCACCTCGTCGGCCGGGTCGCCGCGCCATTCTATGGTCAGCATGCCGCCGGGCATGTGGACATCGACGCCAGCGTCCAGCAAGCCTTGGCGGATGCCGCTGACCACTGCCGCGCACGCGCCCGTGCCGCAGGCCAAGGTCTCGCCCACGCCGCGCTCGTAGACGCGCAAGGCAATCTCGCGGCGGCTGCGCACCTGCATGAAGCCTGCATTCACGCGCTGGGCAAAGCGCGGGTGCTGCTCGATCCAGGCCCCTTGCTCCCCCACCGGCGCATCCTGCACCGAGGCCACGCGCTGCACGGCATGCGGATTGCCCATGGACACGACACTGAGCCAAACGCCCGCGCCATCATCGCGCGGTGCGCCAGCCGCCTGCGGCTGCTGTGGCAGCCACCAGAGGGTGTCCTGATGCTGGGCCTGGCTGCGCAGGCCCTGGGCGTCGAAAGGAATCTGCTCGGGCTGCCAGCGCGGGCGGCCCATGCGCACGCTCACGCGGCCGTCATCTTGCAGCTGCGGGGCGATGACGCCCGCGCGGGTCAGCACGCGAATGTGCTTTTTGGACGTCAGCCCTTTGTCGAACACGTAGCGGGCAAAGCAGCGCGCACCATTGCCGCACTGCTCCACCTCGCCGCCATCGGCATTGTGGATGATGTATTCGAAGTCGACCTGGCCGGCCTGCGCCGGCGGCGCGGCCCGCACCGTCAGAATCTGATCGGCCCCAACGCCAAAGCGCCGATCGGCCAGCCAGCGGTACTGTGCAGCACTCAGCCCCAACAGCCGCTGCGTCTCATCGAGCACGACAAAGTCGTTGCCCGCGCCCTGCATTTTGGTAAAGCTCAATTTCATGGTGTCGTCGTGTGCTTGTAGCGGCGTCTATACAAATCAAATGATTGATCTGATCCATTCACGCCTCGGGCGCGATGGCATCGGCCCATTCATACAACGCGGCCAGGATGTCTTGCTGCTCATCAGTCGCAGTGTCTGACAGCGCGTCGACTTGCTCCATCAATTGCTCGGCCGTGCGAGCGCCGCCCGCGCCGTCGATCAAGACTGCCTTGCGGTGCTGCTCCCAGCGCTGGCGCTGGGCTTCATCCAAGGTCTCGGGGTAGTTGCGAGCGCGGTAAAAAAACATCAGTTCATCCAGGCGCGCGTCGTCAAAGCCCATGCCGCGATCGCCAGCGGGCCACTGCGCCACCGGCTGCTGCAACAGGCGCTCCAGGCGCTGGCGATCGGCATCGCCGACGAAGCCGCCATACAAATCCTGCTCCGCCGGCAGCGGCTGCGCCGGCGCTGCGGGGCGCTGGAAGACCTCGGCCCACACCGCGCTCATGTCCGGCAGCGCGCGCGCGGCCTGCGCATGGCGCTCGATCTGCGCCCAGTCCAGCCCCCAACGCTGCTGCAGCGCCGGCGTCAGCACCTTGCAATTGCCCACCACCATGGGCGATTTGTTCAAGTGCAGCGTCTTGATGGGCAGGCGCTGCACGCCCTCGGGCAAATCGGCCTGGCGCGTGAACAGCCGCTGGCGGATGCTGCGGGCGTCCAGCTCGGCCAGCTCGCTGGGGTCGTGCGACAGATTCCAGGCAATCAATTCATTGCGGTTGTGCGGGTGGCTGGCCAGCGGCCACATCACCGCCAGGCAGCCCTGCTCCACAGGGAACATGCCCGAGACATGCACGAAAGGCCGCGCCTGCGCTGGCGCTGCGGGCAGGCCCAGCTCCTGGGCCACGGCCCGCTTGTCGCGCAGGCGCAGCGCGAAGTCGAACAGGCGCTCATTGCATTGGCGCAAGCGCCGCGCCAGCGCAATCGTGGCGCGCACATCGCAGACGGCGTCGTGCGCCGCCTCATGCGCCAGCCCATTGGCCGCGGCCAAGGCCTCCAGCCGGAAGCTGACGCGGCCATCCTCGCCCAACGGCCACTGCATGCCATCAGGGCGCAGCGCATAGGCCATGCGCACCACGTCCAGCAAATCCCAGCGGCCATTGCCATCGCGCCACTCACGCGCATAAGGGTCGCGCAGATTGCGCCAGAGCAAAAAGCGCGTGAACTCATCGTCGAAGCGAATGGTGTTGTAGCCCACGCCAATCGTGCCCGGCTGCGAGAAGGCCGCGTGCACGCGCTGGGCAAACTCCGCCTCGCTCACCCCCTGCTGCCAGGCGCGCTGCGGCGTAATGCCCGTGATCAGGCAGGCCTGGGCATCGGGCAGATAGTCCTGCGGCGGCTGGCAAAACCACTCCAGCGGCTCGTGCAACTCATTGAGCTGCAAATCGGTACGGATGGCCGCAAACTGTGCCGGGCGATCACGGCGCGGATCGGCGCCAAACGTCTCGTAGTCGTGCCACAGAAATGTCTGCATGCATCCCCATTTCTTCGCTGAAAAACACTTTGTCCGAGAGCCGTGGGCTCATCGGCGGTGGCGATTGTAAGAGTCGGCTCAAGCAGCACTGGCGCAATCCAGATGGCCCGCGCAGACCCTGGCACTACAATCACCGCCTTATGGAAACGCCCAACGCATTGACCACCCGACTGGCCCAGCAAATCGACCAGCTGCTGGCGCACCTGGACGCCAAGGAAAGCGACAACCAGCGCCTGCGCCAGCAGTTGCACAGCCTGGCGCAGGAGCGCGATGCGCTGCAGGCGCGCTTGCAAACGGCCCGCATCCGGCTCGACGCCTTGATCGAGCGCCTGCCCTCCATCCAAACCGTACTGGAGCGCGGACAATGAACCAAGTCGAAGTCAAGATCTTGCAGCAAAGCTACACCCTGGCCTGCAAGGAGGGCCAGGAAGAGCGCCTGCACGAAGCCGTGCGCGCCGTGGACTTGGCCATGACGCGCATTCACGACACCGGCAAAGTCCGCGCGCGCGACCGCATTGCCGTGCTGGCGGCCCTGAACCTGGCCTACGAGTTGGCCGATCTGCGCGAGCAGCTGCAACGGCTGCAAGCCCAGTCGCCGCATGCCATGCCCGCGCCGCAACCCAGCGGCGCTGACAACGAAGGCCTGGCCCTGGCGCAATCACAGGCTTTGCAGGCTTTGGTCGGCAAGCTCGATGGCGTTTTAGCCCAGCTGGCCACTGCACAAGCCCCAGCAGAAGCCGCGACCTCAAACGACGCCACGGCGCGCAGCAGCGCCATGCCCGATGCCTCGCCCCTGGCCCAATGAGCATGGCAGCCTGCCCCGCCCCGCGCCAATTGCCGTAAAATGCCCCCGTCTGCTTCACTGCTGGGCTTTATATTTCCTTGAACCAATGCTCATTGAGCTCGGGTTTGGAACATCATCTGGCGGGCGTGATCGTCTCGCGTCAGACGAACCCAACGCCAGGTTGACCGGACCCACCTGATCCTCCGGTTCAGGCTGCCGGCCCAGTAGATCGAAGCAGACACTGTTTTCCCAGCGCTGCCGTGGCACACGCGGCAGCGCTTTTTCATGCCTGCGCGGGGCCCGCGCGCGCCTGCCCCGAAGAAGCCGCCAAGGGCGCTCAAGCCCTTTCCTGGCCCGCAGCGGCCTGCTGCTGGCGAAACGCCTTGGCCGCGCTGAAGTGCCCGCAGCCGATGAAAGGCCGCGGCGGCCTTGTGGCCGACAGCGGCGAGGGGTGATTGGCCAGCAGCACGAGGTGGCCCCGATCTGGCGGGATCAGCGCCTGCTTGGACTGCGCGTGCGCCCCCCACAGCATGAACACCACCGGCCGCGGCCCCTGCGCCACCTGTGCAATCAGCGCGTCGGTCAGCACCTCCCAGCCCTTGCCGGCATGGCTGGCGGCCTGGCCTTCCTCGACCGTCAGGCAGGTGTTGAGCAGCAGCACGCCATTTCTGGCCCACTGCACCAGACTGCCGCCGGGCTGCGGAAAAGCCGGCGGCGCCACGCCCAGATCGCGCTGCATTTCCTGAAAGATGTTGCGCAGCGAAGGCGGCAAGGGCACGCCCGGCGCAACGGAAAAGGCCAGGCCCTCGGCCTGGCCGCGCCCGTGGTAAGGGTCTTGCCCAAGAATCACCACGCGCACATCCTGCGGCGCCGTCAACTCCAGGGCGCGCAGCGGTTGCGGCGGAAAAATGCTGGCGCCCGCATCCAGACGCTGCTGCAAAAAGGCCAGCAGCGCCTGGCCTTTCGCGCTGCCAAAAAAGGCGCTGGTGGCCGGCATCCATTCCGGGGCCACAGGCCAATCGACGGGGTCGGCGCTGAGCAATTGATCGACTGGCAAGGCGGCGGTGTGGGCGGGGTTTGGATTCACGTTGGCTCTTCTCCATGGCGGGGCGAGGGGGCGGTCAGCATCGCCGCAAGCGCAAGGCACAAGGCAGGCCCGCTGGGCGTTGGGCGTTGGGCGTTG
>JAUMYI010000281.1 GCA_030528705.1 Comamonadaceae bacterium
TGCGCGCTCATCAACACCGGCTGGCTGGGCGAGCAAATCCCGGCGCGCCTGGGCAACCGCTTCGTGCCCGCCGATGCCGGCCCTCTGGGCGCGTCACAGCCTGCGCCGACTGCCGTGCAGCTGCGCTACTCGCGCGAGGACCTGGACTTTGGCGGCGGCATCGAAACCGCCGGCGGCATCGCCCGTGCGCTGCCGCAGCTGCAGGAGGTGTTCTGGCTCATCGCCGGCGACGTGTATGCGCCGCAGTTTCGCTTCGATCCGCAGGCGCGCGCGCGCTTTGCCGCCAGCGATGCGCTGGCGCACCTGTGGCTGGTGCCCAACCCGCCGCACCACCGGCGCGGCGACTTCCTGCTCGAACACGGGCTGGCGCGCCCGCTGCCCGAGCCCGCCAGCGCCAGCGCCAGCGATGCGCAGCACTACACCTACAGCACCATCGCGCTGCTCAAGCAGGCCTTGTTCGCCCCGCCCTGGTGCGAGCTGCCGCGCGGCAACCCCGAGGGCCAAGCCGCTGCGCTGGGGCCGCTGCTGCAGCGCGCCGCGCGCGCCGGGCGCGTCAGCGCCAGCCTCTACCAAGGCGACTGGACCGATGTGGGCACCCCGCAGCGCCTGGCGGCGCTGAACCAATCGCCAGCCTGAGCCGCGTTCGCGCCCCAATTGGCATTTGGTAACGAGTCCAGCGCGGCGCAGCCCCCGTGGGCGCGCCACATTCGATTAGTATTGCCGCAGCGCATGGGCATCCGCCATGCATCGTCCGTCCAAGAAAAGGCCCTTGACCCATGTGGGATCGCATCAAGCAGCTCTGGAACAAAGCCCCCCGTCCGCCGCAAACCCTTCAGCTGCCGGAGCAGGAGCAGCGCAAGCTGCTCGCGCAAGCCCAGCAGGCCCTGGAGCAAGGCCAGTACGCCCAGGCCGAGCGCCAGGCCCATGAGCTGGCCGGCTCCAGCATTGCCGAGCTGTCCGAGCAAGGCATGCGCCTGCTGGGGCTGGTGTACTTCCACCAGCAGCAATACCTGCAGGCCTGGCCCATCTTCCAGAAACTGGCCCAACGCACTGGCAGCGTCAACGACTGGTTCAACGTCGCCACCTCGGCCACGCTGGCCGGCGAGATCGCCCAGGGCGCCAGCGCCTTCGAAAGCGCCCTCAAGGCCCACGACGGCAGCGACGACAGCCCGGCCCTGAGCGCCGCCAGCATGCACCTGTACTACGCCTGCGCGCTGCGCGACCGCGGCGAGCACGCCAAGGCCTTCGAGCACGTGCAGGTGCTGCGCGCCCTGTACGAAAAGCTGCCGCAAACCGATGCCCACACGCTGGAGCTGCGCAACTTTCCGCGGCTGGACGCCGTGCTGGACATGATGGCCGACGTGCTGGCGCACTCGGGCGACATCCCCGAGGCCCAAGCCTGGCTGCGCAGCTTTGGCCAACAGCTCAAAGGCGGCAACGTCCACAAGGACATCGCCCAGGCCATCGAGCGCCTGCACCGCAAGGCCCCGCCTGCACCGGCCCCGCAAGAGACAGCGGATGCCGCCGCCACGCCCGGTGCGGCCCCGGCATCAGCGCCAGAGACAAGCTCTGCCGCCCGTGCGCCCCTGGCCGAGGACACTGCCGCACAACAAAGCCTGCCCCTGGAGCGCCAGGACAAAGAGCCCCGGCTGGACTGAACGCCGCCACCCGCGCCCGCGCCACTGCACAGCGGCGGGGTGATCGGGGCCTCTCAGAGCCTGTCCGCAAAAAAACCCGGGAAGACTCGGGAGTCCAGCCGGACAGGCGCTGCGCCGGCGGGCACACGAATCAATAGACGGCATTGCAGCCCTGGCCAGGGCCTGCTGCCCGGCGCTGGCGCAGCCGCGCCAAGGCTTGCACCGCCAGCCACAGCAACCCGGTCAGCCAGGCGTACAGCCCAACCAGAAAACCCACGGCATGGCGCGGCACTTCGACGTAGCCATCGCCAAACACCGAGGAAAACACGCTGTAAAACATCACCATGCCGCCCAGGCCCAGCAGCATGTACGCGGCCCGCGCACTACCACTGCTGCTACTGCGCAGTACGGCCAGGCCCAGACACAGCGGGCTGGCCAGCGCCGCCAGCCAGAACAGCGCCTGCCAGGCCCAAGGGGCCTGCTGCAGACCCAACCAGGCCGCCAAGGCCGTGGACAGCGAACTGCCGCGCGCCGCCTGGCGGCGCAGCGCGGCGCTGCTGCCCTCTGGCGCAGCCGCCTCGAAAGCGATGATGCCGGCATGGGCATGGAAAGGGCTGAGATTGGCCAAGCCCATGCGCATCGGGGTGAAAAAGGTGGCCGGCTGCTGCGCGAACAGCGCCAGCAGGCGCTTTCTGGAGAACTGCTGCAAGGCCGGGCAAGGGTGGTTTTCGATCATGCCCGGCGCATACCAGTTCAGCCCCTTGCCGGCCATGCAGCTGGGCGGCAGTTGCAGCGTCTGCAGCGCGGCCTGCGGGTCAGGCGCTGCGGGCAGCACGGCCTCCAGCACGGTGTTGGTGCTGTT
>JAUMYI010000014.1:0-1975 GCA_030528705.1 Comamonadaceae bacterium
CAACGTGGGCTTTTTCGACCGCATGACCTACGGCGCGCCGCGCAGCGTGATGCTGGCGGTGGATTACCGCTTCTGAGCGCCCCCCTCAAAACCCGCTCACGGCCTTTGCCTGAGCGGGCTTGCCCTTCATGCCTGGCCGTTCTTTGCCGGCATGAGGGGCCATTTTCTTTGTGGGGGCAGACTCTGCGGGAAAACCGCCATCGCGCTGCGGGAAGGCGGCAACAGAAATTAATTAAAATGCAAACCCTTCCCATTTACATCGCACGCCAGCCCGCGTGCTTTTTTGCGGCCTGGGCCAGCCCGGCCCATCCTGGTCCCTGTGCCAGCGGCCCGCGCGGCCTGGCCTGCATTTTTGCTTTGCGCGCGCATGTCCTTCACCCGCCATTACGACGAATTGCTGGGCCACTTCACCCGCGCCACGGGCGACCGCGAGGCCGCGCGCGATGTGGTGCAAGAAAGCCATGCCCGCGCCTGGGCGCTGGGGCCGAGGCTGGATGCGGTGCTGGACTTGCGCGCGCTGCTGTTTCGCATTGGCCGGCATCTGGTGATCGACGAGGCGCGCCGCCGCCGGGCCGAGGCCCAGGCCCTGCACAATCTGGCGCTGCTGTGCGAGCAGGACGCCGCCCCCAGCGCCGAGCGCTGCTGCGCGGCCAGCCAGCAGCTCGAACGCCTGAGCGCGCGGCTGGCGGTGATGCCGCTGCGGCGGCGCACGGCCTTCATCCTGGTGCGGGTGCATGGCTTCAGCCATGCCGAGGCCGCAGCCTACATGGGCCTGAGCGTGGCCGGCATTGAAAAGCACGTGGTGCGCGCCACGCTGGACTTGGCCCCGCGCGCGCTGCTGGCCGCCACGCCCGCCGCCCTGCCTGCGCCTGCTGCGCCCCCAGCGGGGCAGCCATGAAGATGCCCCCGCCCCATGCCGCCGCAGCGCAGGGCGATCTGGCGCAGCATTTGCCGCACCCGGCGCCGGCAGGCAATGCGGCGCTGGTGCATGAGGCCCTGTTGCTGCTGGCGCGCAGCCACGGCGGCGATGCGCAGCAGGCGCAGGCCGCCCAGGCCGAGCTGCAAGCGCGCAGCGCGCGCGAGCCGGCCTTTGCCGCCGCCTGCCAGGTGGCCCGCCAGGTCTGGCAGGCCACGGACGGCAGCGCCTTGCGCGAGAGCCTGAGCCTGCCGCCCAGCGCCCGCGAGCGCCAGGGCGCGCCGCGCCGCGTCGTGCTGGGCCTGATGGGCGTGGCGGCGCTGACACTGGGGCTGGGCGCGACCGGGCGCTGGCTGTGGCTGCGGCCAACATTTGCGCAGGCGCTGGCCACCGGCCAGGGCGAAATCCAACGCCTGCGGCTGCCCGATGGCAGCGAGCTGGCGCTGGATGCGCAAACGCGCCTGCGCGTGGCCCTGTACCGCCAGCGCCGCGAGCTGCACCTGGAGCGCGGCGAAATCCACCTGCAAGCAGCCCCCGATGCAAACAGCCCGCTGACGGTGTTCACCGCCCAGGGCCGGGTGCAGGCGCTGGGCACGCGTTTTAGCGTGGCCGTGCGCCAGGCGCACATGCACGTGGCCGTGGCCCAGGGGCGCGTGGCCGTGTGGGTGCAGCCCGACGCCCCGGCCCAGGCTGCCCAGGCCGCGCCAAGCGCGCCGCTGGCGGAGCTGGGCGCGGGCCAGCAATTGCGCATTGGCCCAGGCCACAGCGGCACGCCCCAGCCCATCGACGCCGCCGACGTGGGCGCATGGCAAGGCGGCATGCAAGATGGCTGGCTGGTGTTTCACGCCGCGCCGCTGCCGGAAGTGGTGGCGCGCTGGAATGGCTATCTGCGCCCCGGCCTGCGCCTGGCGGGCAACGCCCAGCGCCTGCAGGGCCTGCGGCTGACGGGCAGCTTTCCCATCCGAGATCCGGGCGCTTTCCTGGCCAGCCTGCCGCGTACGCTGCCCGTGCGCGTGCAGCGCCAGGGCGATGGCGCTTGGCTGATTGCGCCGCGGTGAG
>JAUMYI010000014.1:2075-22819 GCA_030528705.1 Comamonadaceae bacterium
TAGCTCAGCAGCAGGCCCAGGGCCAGGGCAGCGAAAGTCAGCAGGCCCAGCCAGATCAGCACGGCCAGCGCCGCTGGCCATTGGCTCAGGCACAGCAGCAGCGCCAGGCCCAGGGCGGCGGCGCCCTGCCCCCTCCTGCGCCGCAGGCTGCCCAGCCAAGGGCTGGGGGCAAAGTCATCGCAGTGGCGCTGCATGGCGCTGGCCAGCAGCACAAAGCCCGTAAAGCCCAAGGCCAGCGCCAAGGGCATGGCGTGCCAGGCGCTCATGCGCTGCGCTCCTGGGCTGTGAGGCTGGCAGCGGCTGCATTGCCTTGAGCGGCTTTGGCTTGGGTGGCTTTGGCGGCTTGGGCCTGGCGCGCTTTGGCCTGGGCGCGGCCCAACTGCCAGCCAATGGCGCCACAGGCCGCGGCCATGAGCAGCGCGATGGCATCCACGCTGGCTACGCCCCATTGCTGGCGCGCCAGGGCCGAGGGCCATGCGGCGCCGCCCGTCAAGGGGTTGAGCAGCGGCAACAGCGCCCACAGCACGGCAGCGGCGGCCATTTGCTCTTGCCAGGCGCGGCGGTGACTGCGCAGCCAGGGGTGCAGGGCGCACAGCAGCCAGAGCAGGAAAAAGCCGCGAATCTCCCACAGCGCGCGATCGGCCAGGCTGGCAGGCAATAGGCGGTTGAGCCAGAAGTAGCTGGCCGCGGCCACGCACAGCCCGGCGATGGCGGCCACGTTGAGCCGCTCGACCAGCCGGTGCCCGCGCGGGGCGTCGCCCTGCTTGGCGCGCTGCGACAGGCGTTTGACGACCCAGAGCACCATGCCGCTGCCCACCATCACACAGCCCAGCAGGCCCGAGAGAAACAGCAGCCAGCGCACGGCAGGCTCGGCAAAGCGGCCCAGGTGCGGGGCCACGAGCACGTGGTAGCTGGCCCGCACCCAGGAGGGCTGGGCCGCCGCCGCGGCAGGCAGGGGCGCGCCGTGGGCGTCAAAGCGCAGGCTGCGGGCGCTGTGCTCGCGCGCGCTGAGGTGCTCGCCCCCGCCCTCGCGCAGCTCCACCGTGGCGCCGGGCGCATACGGGGCCTGGATGCTGATGCGGCCCACGCCGCGCTCGGGCCATTGCGCCTGGGCCTGCGCCAGCAGGTCTTGCAAGGCGGCGGCGCTGATGGCCGGGGCGTCCAGGCGCTGCTGCGCGCTGGGGCCGCGCTCTGCCCCGGCAGGCATGGCCGGCGCACGGCCTGCTGTGGCCGCCGGGGCAAGCACCGGCGCCAGGCCGCGCGACTCCATGAAGTACGCAGTGGTATCGCCCTTGTAAACGGCCTGGGTGGGCCAGGGCATGAGCAAGTTGGCAAGCAGCAGCAACCCGCTGAAGGTGATGACGATGTGAAACGGCAGGGCCAGCACGGCACTGGCGTTGTGCGCATCCAGCCAAGATCGCTGGCCTTTGCCTGGGCGGAAGGTGAAAAAGTCGCTGAAGATTTTCTTGTGCGTGATGACGCCGCTGATGATGGCCACGAACATCGCCATGGCGGCGATGCCCACCAGCCAGCGCGCCCACAGGCGCGGCAGGCCGTACAGCTCGAAGTGAAAGCGGTAGAAAAAGCCGCCCCCGCGCGTCTGGCGCGGCGTCAGCACCTGGCCTGTGGCGGCATCCAGGTAGCGGGTGCTCTGCCCTGCCCGGGCAGGCGGCGCGCCGCTGGCCGCCCCTGCGGCCCCGTCGGCAGCGCGGGGGCGCTGGGGCGCGCGCCAACTCACCACCAGCGCCGTCTGCCGGGCGCTGGGCAATGCAATCGTCCAACTGTCGGCCTGCGGGGCCAGGCGCTCCAGCGCCTGCAAGGCATGGCTGACGGCCTGCGCCGGCGCCGCAGCCGGCGCTGAGGCGTGCAGCTCGGGGCGCATCCAGTCGTCGATTTCGCTGCGCATGTAGCTGAACGTGCCCGTGAAGAAAATGGCAAACAGCAGCCAGCCCAGCAGCAGGCCGCTCCAGGTGTGCAGCCAGGACATGGCCTGGCGCAGGCCCTCGGGCTTTGCATCGGGCCTCATGCTGCGCCTGCCCCGCTTTGCGCCCACCACAGCAGCGCCGTGCAGGCCAGCACGCCCGCGCCCAGTGCGCGCCAAACGCGCCAGCCGCTGGGGCAGGCAAACGCCCACAGCAGCGCACAGGCGTAAAGGATGAAGGCCAGCATGATCGCGAGGGTGACGGCATCGGCGCGGTGCATGCCCAGCGCCTGCCACAGCAGCGCCAGCAGCGAAGCGGCCTGGGCCGCCAACACGTAGCCCAGGCCCACGCCCGCCAGCGCGCGCAAGGCCACGGCCAGCCGGTAATGCACGGGCAGTGTGGGCGCGGCCAGCCTTGCAGCAGAAGATGGGGGCTTGCTTGTCATGGTGTGTTTTTGCTTGTCAGCGTCTATTCAAAAGCCTTTGCACACATCGCACGCCGCGCCGCTGTGCCTGCACTGCGGGCATTTCCGCCACCGGCGCACTGCCCCCGATCGCCTTTGCAAGTCATCCGCTTTTCCCTTGCAGCAGAGCGAAAAAAAGCGCCTCGACGCCATTGGCCGACACGTTTTTTTGCAAATCATATAAGAATTATTCTTATTATTGCTAACTTTCATGGAGATTTTTCTGCGCACTCCCCAACTGCGCTCGGCGCACGGGCCATGCGCCGCAGTGCACGAATCAGGCCAAAAATCCCCCCGCTTGCGCCTGTGCGCTGCATCTGAGGGTTTGCACCACCAGCCAAGGCCGCATGTGCTTGCTAGGATAGCGCCCGGCCTGACGGGGTGACCCGCCCCATGAAGGCAGTGGCTTTGCAGGGCGACACACTCACCCGCACAAGCCGATTTTTCCTGGGCCTTTGCCCGCATCCATCCAAGCCCCGCCAGGCCCTGCTCGGCGGGGCTTGCGCTGCAAAAGCGGCCAGGCCCTGCAACCAATGGTGGACACAATCCACTGGGAGACAACAACCATGCGCAAATCCAAGGCCCCGGCGCAGGGGCCAGGCAAAGGCAGGCTGCGCCTGCAAGTTCCGGAGCCATCGGCGCGGCCGGGGCAGAAGACCGATTTTTCCTTTCTGAAGCTCTCCAAGGCCGGCGAGGTGCCCCGCCCGGCCGTGGATTGCGCGTATGAGGACACCATCGCGCTGAAAAACGGCCTGATCCGGGTGCTCGACGAAAACCACCAGGCCCAGGGCCCATGGGATCCGAAGGCCAGCGTCGAGCAGCTGCGCCAAGGCCTGCGGCTGATGATGCTCACGCGCGCCTTCGACTCGCGCATGGTGATCTCGCAGCGGCAGAAGAAAACCTCCTTTTACATGCAAAGCCTGGGCGAGGAGGCCATTGGCGTGGGCCAGGCCATGTCGATCAACCAGGACGACATGTGCTTTACCTCCTACCGCCAGCAAAACATCCTGCTCACGCGCGGCATGCCGATGGTGCAGATGATGAACCAGATCTACTCCAACACGGCCGACCCGGTGAAGGGCCGCCAGTTGCCGGTGATGTATTCGTCCAAGGAGTACGGCTTTTTCTCCATCTCCGGCAACCTGGGCACGCAGTACGTGCAGGCCGTGGGCTGGGCCATGGCATCGGCCATCAAGCACGATTCGCGCATTGCCACGGCCTGGATTGGCGATGGCGCCACGGCCGAGGCCGATTTCTACACCGCGCTGGTGTTTGCGCAGGTCTACAACGCGCCGGTCATCCTGAACGTGGTGAACAACCAGTGGGCGATCTCCACCTTCCAGGCCATTGCCGGTGGCTCCACCGCCACCTTTGCCGCGCGCGGCACGGGCATGGGCATTGCCTCGCTGCGCGTGGATGGCAACGACTTCCTGGCCGTGCTGGCCGCTTCGCGCTGGGCCGCCGAGCGCGCGCGCAGCAACCACGGCCCGACGCTGATCGAGTGGGTCAGCTACCGCGCCGGGCCGCACTCCACGTCAGACGACCCGAGCAAGTACCGCCCGGCCGATGACTGGCAACGCTTCCCGCTGGGCGACCCGATCGTGCGCCTGTCCAAGCACCTGATGGGCCTGGGCGCCTGGAGCGAGGCCGAGCACGAGGCCGTGCAAGCCGAGGTCGAGGCCGAGGTGCTGGCCGCGCAGAAGGAGGCCGAGGGCTACGGCACGCTCATCAGCGGCCCGCAGCGCAGCGCCGCTGACATGTTTGACGACGTGTACGAGCAGATGCCGCCGCATCTGATTGCGCAACGCCAGCAGCTGGGGGTGTGAACATGGCCAAGATGACAATGATTCAAGCTCTGCGCTCGGCCATGGACGTGATGCTCGAGCGCGACGACAACGTGGTGGTCTATGGCGAGGACGTGGGCTACTTCGGCGGCGTGTTCCGCTGCACCGAGGGCCTGCAGGCCAAGTACGGCAAGAACCGCGTGTTCGATGCGCCGATCACCGAAAGCGGCATCGTCGGCGCTGGCGTGGGCATGGCCGCCTACGGCCTGCGCCCGGTGGTGGAGGTGCAGTTCGCCGATTACGTCTACCCGGCGCTGGACCAGATCATGAGCGAGGCGGCGCGGCTGCGCTACCGCTCGGCGGGTGATTTCTCCGCGCCGATGGTCATTCGCATGCCCTGCGGCGGCGGCATCTACGGCGGGCAAACGCACAGCCAAAGCCCCGAGGCGCTGTTCACCCACACCTGCGGCATCCGCACCGTGATGCCCAGCAACCCGTATGACGCCAAGGGCCTGCTGATCGCGGCCATCGAGAACAACGACCCGGTCGTGTTCCTGGAGCCCAAGCGCCTGTACAACGGCCCGTTCGACGGCCACCACGACCGCCCGGTCGTGCCCTGGTCCAAGCACGAGCTGGGCGAGGTGCCCGACGGGCATTACACCGTGCCGCTGGACTCGGCCAAGATCGTGCGCCCAGGCAAGGCCGTGACGGTGATCGCCTACGGCACCATGGTGTTCGTGGCCGAGGCTGCGGCGCAAGAGTCGGGCATCGATGCCGAAATCATCGATCTGCGCAGCCTCTGGCCGCTGGATCTGCCCACCATCGTGCAGTCGGTGCAAAAGACCGGCCGCTGCGTCATCGTGCACGAGGCCACGCGCACTGCGGGCTTTGGCGCCGAGTTGCTCTCGCTGGTGCAAGAGCATTGCTTCTACCACCTGGAGGCGCCCATCGAGCGCGTGGCCGGCTGGGACATCCCCTACCCGCACGCACAGGAATGGTCGTACTTCCCCGGGCCCGAGCGCGTCGCCCAGGCCCTGAAGAAAGTGATGGAGGCATAAAACAATGGGTATTCACATCATCAAGATGCCGGACATCGGCGAAGGCATCGCAGAGGTCGAGCTGGTGGCCTGGCACGTGCAGGTCGGCGACGTGGTGCGCGAGGACCAGAACCTGGCCGACGTCATGACCGACAAGGCCGCCGTCGAAATCCCCTCGCCCGTGGCCGGCAAGGTGCTGGCCCTGGGCGGCAAGCTGGGCGAAATGATGGCCGTGGGCTCGGAGCTGATCCGCCTGGAGGTCGAGGGCGAGGGCAATGCCAGCGCCGAGGCCGCTGCGCCCGCCCCGGCCCCGGCCGCAGCCCCCGCTGCAACGCCCCCCGCGCCGGCTGCGGCTCCTGCAGCCCAGCCAGCGCCTGCGCCAGCCCCCGCCGCCAAGGCCCCAGCCAGCGCCGCCCCGGCCAGCCTGGCCGCCCCTGCGGCGCGCAACTTTGGCGAGGCGCCGCTGGCCTCGCCGGCCGTGCGCCGCCGCGCCTGGGATTTGGGCATCGAGCTGCAATTCGTGCCCGGCAGCGGCCCGCACGGGCGCATCCTGCACGAAGACCTGGACGCCTACATGCAGCGCGCCAGCGGCCAGGGCGGCCCGGCCAGCCATGCCGGCAGCGGCTACGCCATGCGCACCGGCGTGCAGCAGGTGCCCGTCATCGGCCTGCGCCGCAAGATCGCCGAGAAGATGCAGGAGTCCAAGCGCCGCATCCCGCACTTCACCTACGTGGAGGAGGTGGACGTCACCGAGCTCGAAGCCCTGCGCGGCAAGCTCAACGCCCAATACGGCAAGGAGCGCGGCAAGCTCACCATGATCCCCTTCATCGCCCGCGCCATGGTGCTGGCGCTGCGCGACTTCCCGCAGATCAATGCGCGCTTTGACGACGATGCCGGCATCGTCACCCGCTACGACGGCGTGCACCTGGGCATTGCCGCGCAGACCGATGGCGGCCTGGTCGTGCCCGTGCTGCGCCATGCCGAATCGCGCGACTTGTGGGGCAACGCCGCCGAAGTGGCGCGCCTGGCCGAGGCGGCCCGCGCCGGCAAGGCCACGCGCGACGAACTCAGCGGCTCGACCATCACCCTCACCAGCCTGGGCGCGCTGGGCGGCATCGTCAGCACCCCGGTGATCAACCACCCCGAGGTGGGCATCGTCGGCGTCAACCGCCTGGTGGAAAAGCCCGTGGTGCTGAACGGCCAGATCGTGATCCGCAAGACCATGAATCTCTCCTCCTCGTTCGACCACCGCGTGGTGGACGGCATGGACGCGGCGCGCTTCATCCAGGCCATCCGCGCCCTGCTGGAAACCCCGGCGCAGCTGTTCATCGACTGAGCGCCTGCCCCAAGCCTCTCCTGCAGGCGGGGCCGAGGGCCGCATCTGGTTGCTTGCAGCCAGCCCCCTCAGCCCCGCCGGGCACAACCGACGCGAGACACCACACACCCTATGCAAACCCTTCAAACCAAACTGCTGATCCTCGGCGGCGGCCCCGGCGGCTACGTGGCCGCCATCCGCGCCGGGCAACTGGGCATCCAGACCACCCTCGTCGAAGCCCAGGCCCTGGGCGGCACCTGCCTGAACATTGGCTGCATCCCCTCCAAGGCGCTGATCCACGCCGCCAGCGAATACGCCCGCGCCCAGGCCCAGGCCAGTGGCGACAGCCCGCTGGGCATCCGCGTGCAAAAACCCACGCTGGATTTGGCCCAGACCATCGCCTGGAAAGACGGCATCGTGCAGCGCCTGACCGGCGGCGTGGGCGCGCTGCTCAAGCGCCAGAAAGTCCAGGTCGTGCAGGGCTGGGCGCACATCCTCGACGGCAAGACCGTCGAAGTGCGCGATGCCCAGGGCCAGGCCACGCAGCGCATCCAGTGCGAGCACCTGCTGCTGGCCAACGGCTCGCAGCCGGTGGAGCTGCCCATGCTGCCCTTTGACGGCCAGCGCATCATCTCCAGCACCGAGGCGCTCTCGCCCCAGCAACTGCCCAAGGCGCTGATCGTCGTCGGCGGCGGCTACATCGGCCTGGAGCTGGGCATCACCTACCGCAAGCTGGGCGTGGCCGTCAGCGTCGTCGAGGCCGCGCCGCGCATCCTGCCCGCCTACGACGCCGAGCTCACGCGCCCCGTGCAAGCGCGGCTGGAAAAGCTGGGCATCAGCCTGTACCTGAACCATCAGGTCGTCGGCCCGGCATCGGGCAAGGCCACGGGTGTGGACATCCGCCCCGCTGGCGACGCCCAAGCCAAGCCCAGCACCCTCAAGGCCGAGCAGGTGCTGGTGGCCGTGGGCCGCAAGCCGCGCACCGAAGGCTATGGCCTGGAAGAGCTGCAGTTGAGCATGAAGGGCCGCGCCGTGCAGATCGACGAGCAATGCCGCACCAGCATGCGCAACGTCTGGGCCATTGGCGACATCACCGGCGAGCCCATGCTGGCGCACCGCGCCATGGCCCAGGGCGAGATGGTGGCCGAGATCATCGCCGGCAAGACGCGGCGCTTTCAGCCCGCGCAAATCCCGGCCGTGTGCTTTACCGACCCCGAAGTCGTCAGCGTCGGCCTCTCGCCCGAGGAGGCCAAGGCCGCCGGCCATGAAGTGCTCAGCGCGCAATTCCCCTTTGCAGCCAACGGCCGCGCCATGACGCTGGAGGACAGCGAAGGCTTCATCCGCGTCGTGGCCCGCAAGGACACGCACCGCATCCTCGGCTGGCAGGCCGTGGGCGGGCACGTCGCCGAACTGGCCGCGGCCTTCTCGCAATCCATCGAAATGGGCGCGCACCTGGAAGACGTGGGCCACACCATCCACGCCCACCCCAGCCTGGGCGAAGCCATCCAGGAAACCGCCCTGCGCGCCCTGGGCCAGGCGCTGCATGTGTGAGAGGCTTGGCTGAAACTCTTGCCCGGCGCGCATCCGCGCGCTTGGGGCCGCCTGCCGAACCCAGGCCATAGGCGGCCTGCGGCTCTCCGGCATGAAAAACCCCTTGTGCGCTATTGACGCACAAGGGGTTTTTTCATGCTTGGCCGCTACCTGAGCATCGCAAAGCGACGCGCAGCCCCGGCCAAAGAGGGCTGGCTTACTTCGCCTTGGCCGGGTCTTTACGGCCTTCTTGCTGGCGGGCAGCGCCTTCACCGCGCTTGGGCGCGGGCAGCGAGGCATCGACCTGATCGACGCGGCCATCGCTGTTGCGATCGACGCGCTGGAACATGCGCATGCCGCTCTGGACGAATTCTTCGGCCTCCAGGAAGTCGCTCTTGTCAGCATCGAGAATGCCAAAGCGCACGCGCGCCTGGGTCATCTGCCGGGCCATGAGCTCGCTCAGTCGGGCGTCAATGCGCAGATCGAACTCGGTGGCGTACTCGCCCAGGCTCAGACGCCCGTCGCCATTGATGTCAGTGCGTTTGAATTGCTCCTCGCGCACCTTGTCGAACTCCTCGCGCGTGAGCTGGCCATCGCGGTTGAGGTCGTACAGCGCCATCATGCCGGCCTTGTTGTGGTTGGTGGGCATGGCCAGCATGCTGGGGCGCTGCCGGCCTTGGCCTTGCTGGCCCTTCTCGCCCTGCGCATGGCCCTGGCCTTGCTTGCCAGCGGAGCTTTTCTCCGGCAGCTTGCCCTGGGCAAAGGCCGCGTAGGCACGCTCGCCGGCCTGGTCGTAGCGGCTGCGGCTGACGTGGCTCTGGCCCTCACCGGCCAGGGACTGGAAGCGCACCAGCGTCATGCGGTCGATTTCCTCTCGGTCGCCCGTCATGCCAGCCTGCAGGCGCTGGCGGAATTCGCCCACGTATTCCTGAATGTCGATCTTGCCGTCGCCGTTGGCATCCACACGCTGGAAGTGCTCCATGCGCTGGGCGCGCACCTCTTCGGCAGTGACGGCGCCATCTTGGTTGGCATCCATGGCCTGGATGTATTCACCAATGTCATTGCCGTGGCCGACCGATGCCACCGGCCTGCTCCCCTGGGCAGTGACGGCCTGCTTGCTCTGCTCGGCCGGGGCCTGCGGCTGGGTGCTGGCGCAGGCGGCCAGCAGCATGGGCAGCAAGGCAATGGCAAAGTGACTTGGTTTGCGTGTGGGCATGACAGTAGAACTCCTTGTCGTTGATGAAAACTGGGCCGTCAGCGCCCTGGCTGCGCGCAGCCTGGAAACTGATTTTCAAATTGTACCGAACAATACCAATGCTTATTCTCATTTGTATTTTTTCTCACCTTCCCTGCGCAAGCCATCCGGGTCGTGCTGGGCTGCTCCTGGCCGGCCGGCCTGCCAAAATGGTGGCGCGCATCAAAACTGTTACTGAACGTATGCCGCCATGCCCGCGCCATACCCGCTGCTCAGGGCCTGTTCAAAATCTCAGCGCGGGTGGGCAAAACGTGGTTGGGGCTGGGCTGCAAGGCGCAAAAACAGGCTCTTACATCGCTGCCATTGGCGCGCGGCCCGCGCCGCTGCAAAGCGGCTCGCACCCGCGCGCCCTTGCCTACAATCGCGCGCTGTTGCAACGCCCCCTCGAAACGACATGAAAGACGGTGAACGCCTGGCCGCTGTGGATCTGGGCTCCAACAGCTTCCGGCTGGAAATCAGCATCCTGCACAACGGCCACCTGCAACGCGTGGACTATCTGAAGGAAACCGTGCGCCAGGGCGCAGGGCTTGATGCCGACAGCTGCCTGGACGAAGCGGCCATGCAGCGCGGCTGGCAGTGCCTGGCGCGCTTTGGCGAGCGGCTGCGCGACTTCGCCCCCAACCAGGTGCGCGCGCTGGCCACGCAAACTCTGCGCGAGGCGCGCAACCGCGCGCAGTTTCTCGAACGCGGCCAGCAACTGCTGGGCCACCCGATCGAGGTGATCTCCGGCCAGGAGGAAGCGCGCCTGATCTACCAAGGCGTGAGCTATCTGCTGCCGCGCAACGTGCAGGAGCAGCGCCTGGTCATCGACATCGGCGGGCGCTCCACCGAGTTGATCGCCGGCATTGGCCAGACGCCGCTGGAGGCCGTCTCCTTCCCCTTTGGCAGCGTCTCCTGGTCGCAGCGTTTCTTCGGCGACGGGCGCCTGAGCGCCAAGGCCTTCGCCAAGGCCGAGCTGGCCGCCAGCGCCATCATCGAGGAGCACCTGGCGCGCTTTGCCCGCTACCCGCGCGAATGCGTTTATGGCGCCTCGGGCACCATGGGCGCGGTGGCGCAAATCCTGCAGCAGCTCGGCGGCGCGCCGCAGGCCATCAGCCGCAGCGGCGTGGAGCAGCTCAAGGCCCGGCTGATGGCCGCCCAGCACGTGGATCGGCTGGACTTTGAAGGCCTGCGCGAAGACCGCAAGCCCGTCATCGGCGGCGGCGTCTCGGTGCTGCTGGCGTTGATGCAGATGCTGGGCATCGAGCGCATGCAAATCTCCGACGGCGCCTTGCGCCAGGGCGCGCTGCTGGACTTGATCCAGCGCGACGACCACGACGCCAAGCAGCGCGACATCCGCCACAACTCCGTGGCCAGCCTGCTGCAACGCTTCGGCTACGACCGCCAGCAAGGCCAACGCGTGGCGGAGGTGGCCGCGCACATCTGGGCCGCGCTGGACCCCGGTCACTGGGGCCAGGACGATCTACAGGTGCTGCAATGGGCCGCGCAACTGCACGAAATCGGCATCAGCATCGCCTACGAACGCTTTCACCACCACGGTGCCTACATCCTGCGCCACGGCGACTGCCCGGGCTTTCTGCCCTCCGAGCGCGAGCGCCTGGCCCGGCTCATCGTCGGGCACCGGGGCAAGCTCAAAAAAATCGCCGAAGACATCACCGGCCAGCCCGTCTTCACCCGCCAGTTGCTCTGCCTGCGCCTGGCCGCCCTGCTGTGCCACGCCCGCCAGCGCCCGCAGCTCGATGCCTTGCAGTGGACGCTGCGCAAAAACGGCGCACTGCGCTTGAGCCTGCCGCAGACCTGGGCGCAGCAATACCCGCGCTCCTTTTATTTGCTGCAAGAAGAAGCCGCCGCCTGGGACAAATTCGGCCTGCACATTGCCATCGAAGTGCTGTGATCAAACCCCGCCCCCAAAATCGCCTCGTCGTGCCGACCTTAGCGCGTGTTATGCACTAGAGCCCATCCATGGCCCACTGAAACACTCGCATCAAGAGGCTGCCGCCATGCGCCAGGACACGCTCGAACGCGAACGCCCGCTGTGGCCCTGGGCGCTGGCTGTGCTGTTGTGCATCGCGCTGCTCAATGGCGGCCTGTACTGGCTGCGTTGCCCGGCCAGCCCGCCCATTGACTGGGCACATTGGCGCAATGCCGTGCTCTTTCAACTGCTGTTTTTATATGTGCCATGGCTGCTGCGCATGTTTTTTTTCCTCAATTGAAGAAACAGGCCCGCGCCTGGCACTGGGCGCGGCCATCGCGAGTTCGTTTCTGCTGGTCAGCCACCAGGCCAGCGTGGCCTTGCTGTTTTCCGACGCCCTCAAGCAGCAAAACACCCGCCAATCCATCGGCTGGGCCTGCTGGGACTCGCGCAGGCAAATCACTGCTTTGCCTGCCCGCTCCAACGGCCATGCCTGCACGCCGGATGCAGGCCAAGTCATTGCCCAGTGATGGAGCCTCTCTGGAAAGCCTTTGCGCAGCGATTGCGCCATCTCGGCGCTGACTTGCCGGGTCAGGATCTGCCGTGCTGGCAGCGGTGCGCCTCGGGCCGCGCCGGGCATCATTTACACTGCCCGCTCCTTTTAATTAGCCTAGGAGGCTCTTGCCATGAAACCCATCCAACTGATTGCCCTCACAGCCCTGGCCGCCGCCCTGAGCGCCTGCGGCAGCGCCCGCAAGCCGGCCGAGTCGCAGCAGGAAATTGCCAACGTGCCCGTCAGCCCAACCCAATCGGCCGACGGCGTGCTCATCGGCCCCAAGGGCATGACGCTCTACACCTTCGCCAAGGACAAGGCGCACAGCGGCACCTCGGTGTGCAATGACCAGTGCGCCGTCAACTGGCCGCCGCTGGGCGTGGACAGCAAGGCCAAGCCGCTGGGCGACTACAGCATCATCGTGCGCGCCGACGGCAGCAAGCAGTGGGCCTACAAGGGCATGCCGCTGTACTACTTCGCCAAGGACAAGCAGCCGGGCGACAGACTGGGCGATGGCCTGCTGGAGGGCAACTGGCGCCTGGCCCGTCCCTGAGAGCCTCCCACAGCCCCTGGCAAGCTCTGCAAAGGCTCGTGCAGAGCTTGCCTGGCGTGATGGGCTGCCGCCATGGGGGTTTGAGGAACTTTTGAAAATCCGCCCCAGCGCAAGCCCGTAGAATCCGCCCCATCATGGAGCCCGTTGCACTCAGTACCATTGTTCTCTTGCCGTTCATTGGCAGCCTGATTGCCAGCGCGCTGCCTTCCAACGCGCGCAACATCGAATCCACGATGGCCGGCTTGATTGCGCTGTTTTGCGCCGTGCAGCTGGCCATGTATTTCCCCGGCATTGCCCGAGGTGAAATTTACGAGCAGGACTTTCTCTGGCTGGCCAGCTATGGCCTGAACCTGTCCATGCGCATGGACGGTTTTGCCTGGATGTTTGCCATGCTGGTGTACGGCATTGGCGCGCTGGTGGTGCTGTATGCGCGCTACTACATGTCGCCGCAGGATCCGGTGCCGCGCTTTTTCTCCTTCCTGCAGGCCTTCATGGGCTCGATGGCCGGCGTGGTGCTGGCGGGCAACATCATCCAGCTGGCCTTCTTCTGGGAGCTCACCAGCATCTTCTCCTTTTTGCTGATCGGCTATTGGCACCACCGCAAGGATGCGCGCCGCGGCGCTCGCATGGCCTTGACGGTCACCGGCGCGGGCGGGCTGTGCCTGTTTGCCGGCGCGCTCTTGCTGGGGCACATCGTCGGCAGCTACGACCTGGACAATGTGCTGGCCGCTGGCTCGCAAATCCGCAACCACAGCGCCTACGCCACAGTGCTGGTGCTGGTGCTGCTGGGCGTGTTCACCAAGAGCGCGCAGTTCCCGTTCCACTTCTGGCTGCCCAATGCCATGGCCGCGCCCACGCCGGTGTCGGCCTATTTGCACTCGGCCACCATGGTCAAGGCCGGGGTGTTTTTGCTCGGGCGCTTCTGGCCGGTGCTCAGCGGCACGCAGGAGTGGTTCTGGATCGTGAGCATCGTTGGCGCCACGACGCTGCTGTTTGCGGCCTTCATGGCCATGTTCCAGAACGATCTCAAGGGCCTGCTGGCCTATTCGACCATCTCGCACCTGGGGCTGATCACGCTGCTGTTTGGCCTGAATCGGGAGCTGGCGGCCGTGGCCGCAGTCTTTCACATCATGAACCACGCCACCTTCAAGGCCTCGCTGTTCATGGTGGTGGGCATCGTCGATCATGAAGCGGGCACGCGCGATATCCGGCGCCTCTCGGGCCTGCGCAAGCTCATGCCGGTGACCACGGTGCTGGCGCTGGTGGCCACGGCGGCCATGGCCGGCGTGCCGTTCTTCAACGGCTTTCTCTCCAAGGAGATGTTCTTTGCCGAAACGGTGCTGGTGCACGCGCCGGCCTACATCCAAGCCAGCCTGCCGGTGCTGGCCGTGACCTTCGGCATCTTCAGCGCCATTTATTCGCTGCACTTTGCCTACGACGTCTTCTTCGGCCCCAAGGCCGAGGACCTGCCCAAGAAGCCGCACGACCCGCCCGTCTGGATGAACGTGCCCGTCGGCCTGTTGGTGGTGATTTGCTGCGCCGTGGGCGTGCTGCCCAATCTGACGGTGGGCAGCTTCCTGGCCGCGGCGGCCACGCCCGTGGTCGGCGGCCAACTGCCCGAATACAGCCTGGCCATCTGGCATGGCATCAACAAGCCGCTGATCATGAGCGTGATCGCGCTGGTGGTGGGCACGGGCCTGTTCTTCTTCGTGGCCCGCTACGTGCGCGGCAAAGGCTATCTGGTCGATTACGCCTTCACCTGGACGCTGACGGGCCAGCGCATTTTCGAGTACGCGCTGGCCTCGCTCACGCGCACCAGCCGCGCGCTGCGCCTGCGCCTGACCACCAACCGCCTGCAGTGGCAGATGTTCTGGGTCGTCATGGTCACCTTCCTGGCCGTGGGCCTGCCGCTGTGGCAAGGCGGGCTGAGCATTGGCGAGCGCGCCGTGCAGCCGCTCTCGCCGGGCTTTGGCGCCATCTGGTTCGTGGGCATCGTCTGCGCCATTGCTGCGGCCTGGCAGGCCAAGTTCCACCGCCTGGCCTCCATGGTGCTGCTGGGCGCCACCGGGCTGTGCGTGGTGCTGAGCTTTCTGTGGTTCTCCGCGCCCGATCTGGGGCTGACGCAGCTGACGGTGGAAATCGCCACCACCATCTTGCTGCTGCTGGGGCTGCGCTGGCTGCCCCAGCGCGACAAGTCCATCCGCCCGGCCAGCTGGGCCATCGACCAGAGCGTGGCCCAGGCGCGGCGCGCGCGCGACCTGGTGATTGCGCTGGTGGCCGGCTGCGGCATCGCGCTGCTGACCTACGCCATGCTCAGCCGCCCGTTCGACGACAGCGCCTCGACCTTCTACCTGGAGCGCGCCTACACCGAAGGCGGCGGCACCAACGTGGTGAACGTGATGCTGGTGGACTTTCGCGCCTTTGACACTTTTGGCGAGATCGTCGTGCTGGCCATCGTGGCGCTGACGGTGTATGCGCTGCTGCGGCGCTTCCGCCCAGCGCGCGAAACCATGGATTTGCCCATGCAGCAGCGCGTGCTGCCGGGCGATTTGATCACCGACTTGTTCAACCCGCGCCAGGCCAAGGACACGGCCATCGGCTACCTGACCGTGCCGGCCGTGCTGGTGCGGCTGCTGCTGCCCATCACCACTTTGGTGTCGGTGTACTTCTTCATGCGCGGCCACAACGAACCCGGCGGCGGCTTCGTGGCCGGGCTGGTGTTTTCGCTGGGGCTGCTGCTGCAATACATCGTCTCGGGCACGCAGTGGGTCGAGGCCAATCTGACGCTGTATCCGCGCCGCTGGATTGCCTTCGGCCTGGCCTGCGCCATCGCCACCGGCGCCGGCGCGTTCTACTGGGACTACCCCTTCATGACCACGCATACGGCCCACCTGCAGCTGCCCTACCTGGGCGAGATCCACATCGCCAGCGCCATGTTCTTCGACCTGGGCGTATTTGCCGTGGTGGTGGGTGCCACGCTGCTGATCCTGACCGCGCTGGCGCACCAGTCCACGCGCGGCCACCGCTACCACGCGCGCAAGCTGGAAGAGGAGGCCGAGGCGCGCGAGGCCGCGCTGGCCAACTACGCGCGCGCCAAGGCCGCCTACGAGGCCGTGGCGCGCTTCAACGCCGATCCCCAGAATCCCCCGCGCAACACCTGAGAAGAAGGCCACGCATGGAAATCGTCCTGTCCATCGCCATCGGGGTGCTCACCGGCGCCGGTGTCTGGCTGCTGCTGCGCCCGCGCACCTTCCAAGTCATCATCGGCCTGGCGCTGCTGGGCTATGCCGTCAACCTGTTCATCTTTTCGATGAGCCGCCTGGGGCTGGCCATCGACAAAGAGCCCGTGCTGCGCCCAGGCGTGCCCCAGGATCTGCTGCACTATGCCGACCCGCTGCCGCAAGCCCTGGTGCTGACGGCCATCGTCATCGGCTTTGCCACCACGGCGCTGTTTCTGGTGGTGCTGCTGGCGCTGCGCGGCATGAGCGGCACCGACCACGTGGACGGCCGCCTCTCGGCCGAGAAGAACGAAGCCTCATGAAAGACTGGCTGCACTCCCTGATGCCCCACCTCATCCTGGCGCCCGTGCTGCTGCCCATGGGGGTGGCGGCGCTGATTTTGCTGCTGGGCGAGGAGCGCCAGCGCATCAAGCTCACGCTCAGCCTGATGTCCTGCCTGAGCCTGCTGGCCGTGGCCGTGTTCCTGCTGCAGTGGAGCCACCAGCAAAGCTCGGCCACGACCATGGGCGTGTACCTGACGAGCAACTGGCCGGCGCAGTTCGGCATCACGCTGGTGCTCGATCGGCTGGCCGCGCTGATGCTCACGCTCACGGCGCTGCTGGCGCTGGCCTCGGCCATCTATGCCTCGGCGCGCTGGCACCGCGCCGGCGTGCATTTCCACGCGCTGTTTCAGTTGCAGCTCATGGGCCTCAATGGCCTGTTCCTCACCGGCGACCTGTTCAACCTGTTCGTGTTCATCGAGATCTTGCTGGCCGCCTCCTACGGGCTGCTGCTGCACGGCTCGGGGCGTTTTCGCGTGCAGGCCGGGCTGCACTACATCGCCATCAACCTGTTGGCCTCCTCGCTGCTGCTGATCGGCATCTCCATGCTCTACGGCATCACCGGCACGCTGAACCTGGCGCACATGGCCAGCATCATCCCCTACGTGGCCGACGAGGACCGCTCGCTGCTGCACGCCGGCGCCGGCGTGCTGGGCGTGGCGCTGCTGATCAAGGCTGCCGTCTGGCCGATGAACTTCTGGCTCACGCGCGCCTACAGCGCCGCCACCGCGCCGGCCGGCGCGCTGTTTGCCATCATGACCAAGGTCGGCATCTACATGGTGCTGCGGCTGTGGACGCTGCTGCTGGGCTACGACGCCGGGCCTTCGGCGCAGTACGGCGGCCAGTGGCTGACCTACGCCGGCATGGCCACCATCGCCGTGGGCTCAATTGGCGTGCTCAGCTCGCAAAAGCTGGGCAACCTGGCCGGCTACAGCGCCATCGTCTCCTCGGGCACGCTGCTGGCGGCCATGGGCTTTGGCCAGAACCTGCTCACAGCCGGGCTGCTGTACTACCTGGTCAGCTCCACGCTGGCCATCAGCGCCTGCTTTCTGCTGGCCGATCTGATGGACCGCTGGCGCAACGACGGCGCGGACTACGCCCCCTACGAGGCCGAGGACGAGGCGCCCTTTCTCACCGCCGATCTTCAGGGCCGGCTGCAATCGCTGAACCTGGACGAGCGCCAGCAGGCCCTGGTGGGCCGGCCCATGCCCGCGGCCGTGGCGCTGCTGGGCCTGGGCTTCATGGCCTGCACCCTGCTGATTGCCGGGTTGCCGCCGCTGTCGGGCTTTATCGGCAAGTTCACCATGCTCACGGCGCTGCTCAATCCGCTGGGCATGGGCGGCTCCTCCGGCCAGCAGCTGGGCAGGGATGGCTGGCTGCTGCTGGGCCTGCTGATCGGCTCGGGCCTGCTGGCGCTGATCGCGCTCTCGCGCGCGGGCATTCGCCACTTCTGGGCCTCGCACGATCGCAATCCGCCGCTGGTCAAGATCGGCGAAGGCATTCCGCTGGCGCTGCTGCTGGGCTGCTGCGTGACTATGACGGTGCAGGCCGATGACGTGATGCGCTACATGCAAACCACCGCCAATGCGCTGTACGCACCCGACGACTACATCCAATCGGTGCTGCAAACCCAAGTCAAGCCCTATCCCACGCAGACCACTGGCAGTGCCGCAAGCCCTGACTCGGTCGGCGGAGCCAGTGGCCATGAGGCGGGGGTCAACGCAGCGGCCATGCCCGGCGAGCCAGCGCCCAGCGGCACTTCGGGGCTGGAGGCCAAGCCATGATCGCCAGACTGTTTCAACTGCTGCTGCCCTCGCCCCTGCTGTCGCTGCTGCTGATGGCGCTGTGGCTGGTGATGACGCAAAGCTACACCCTAGGCAACGCGCTGCTGGCGCTGGTGCTGGGCCTGCTCATCCCGATCTTCAGCGCCAACCTGCGGCCGCGCTCCAAGCGCATGCGCCACCCGCTGACCGTGCTGCGCCTGTGCCTGAACGTCATGGTCGATGCCTGGCATTCGAACTGGCTGGTGATCCGCATCCTGCTACAGCCCAGCCTGACGCGGCAGGACACCTCAATCTTCGTGCGCATCCCGCTGCAGATGCGCAACCCCAACGGCCTGGCGGTGCTGGCGGCCATCGTCACCATCACCCCCGGCAATGCCTGGGCCGAGCTGTCCATGGACCGCAGCACGCTGCTGCTGCACGTGTTCGACGGCCGCATCGACGAGCAAGCAGTCATCCAGACCGTCAAACAGCGCTACGAGCGCCCTCTGATGGAGATTTTCGAATGAACGGAGCCGTGCTGGCCTGGGCCTTGCCCATCACCCTGACCATGCTCGCACTGTCCATGCTGATGGTGACGGTGCGCCTGCTGATCGGCCCCAGCGCCCAGGACCGCATCCTGGCGCTGGACTGCCTGTACATGCTGGGCATGTACGTCATGCTCACGCTGTCGATCTACTACGACAGCAGCGCCTACTTCGAGGCCGCCTTGCTGATCGCCCTGCTGGGCTTTGTCAGCACCACGGCCATGGCCAAGTTTCTGCTGCGCGGCGAGGTCATCGAATGAGCGAGGCCGCGACCTTCAACCTGCCGCTGTGGGCGGAAATCCTCGTGGCCTTCTTCGCGCTGTGCGGCGGCCTGGTGGGCCTGCTGGGCGCCTCGGGCGTGCTGCGCCTGCCCACCTTCTTCGCCCGCGTGCATGCCCCGGCGCTGATCACCACCGCCGGCATCTGGTGCCTGATGCTGGCCACCATCACCTACTTCTCCGTGCAAAGCGGCCGCCCGGCGCTGAACGTGCTGCTGCTGGGCCTGTTCATTGCCATCACCGCGCCCGTGACCACCATCTTCCTGATGCGCGCGGCGCTGTTTCGCTCGCGCCAAAGCGGCGAGGACGTGCCGCGCAGCGTCAACATGCTGCAGTTGGCCGTGCCCAAGCTGGCGCCGGAAAAAGACGCTGACGACAGCGATGAGGGCGGCAACGGCCTGGCCGACGCGGCCCAGGCCGAGCCCGGCCCGGGCGCACCTGACCCCGGCGCGCCCAGCCCAGACGCGCCCGGGCCCGCCAGGCCGCCGCAATAACCGCCCAGCCCCGGCGCCCTGTTGCCACGGCGCAGCGCGCTTGCCCCAGCCTCTCTTGCCCCCATGCCCTCGCCCTCTGCCGCCACCGCGCCCAGCGCCTGGCCCTACCCCTTTTGGATCGCCCACCGCGGCGCCGGCCTGCTCGCGCCTGAAAACACCCTGGCAGCCTTTCGCCACGGCGCCGCGTGCGGCTACCGCATGTTCGAATGCGACGCCAAACTCAGCGCCGACGGCGTGCTCTACCTCATGCACGACGCCCAGCTCGATCGCACCACCAACGCCCAGGGCGATGCCGCGCACTGGAGCTGGGCGCAGCTGGCCCAGCTCGACGCTGGCAGCTGGCACGGGCGGCGCTGGGCCGGCGAGCCCCTGCCCACGCTGGCTGGCCTGATGCGCTGGTGCATCGCCAACCACTTTGCGCTGAACATCGAGATCAAGCCCATCCCCGGCGCCGAGCAAGCCACCGGCGCGGCCGTGGCGCGGCTGGTGCAAACGCTGTGGCCGGCCGAGCTGCCGCCGCCGCTGCTGTCCTCCTTCCAGCCGGCGGCGCTGCGCGCCGCGCAGCAAGTCGATGCGCGGCAAATGCGCGCCCTGCTGCTGGCGCAATGGCAGGACGAGGCCCTGCCCACCGCCCAGGCGCTGGGCTGCGCCGCACTGGTCTGCCAGCACACGCTGTGGACGCCACAGCGCCTGGCCGCCACCCACGCCCAGGGCCTGCGCGCGCTGAGCTACACCGTCAACGACCTGGCCCAGGCCCAGGCCCTGCAAGCCATGGGCACGGACGGCATCATCACCGACCGGGTCGATGCCTTCAGCCCCGCCGCACAGCCCCCCGGTCACTGACTCTGGCCGCGCCCTGCCCGCAGCCCGCCCAGGGCCAGCGCCCGCACCTCGCCATTCTTTTGCCGACCATGTTCAAAAACCTGTTGATCTACCGCATCGCCCAGGGCTGGGAGCCCGAGCTGGGCGCCGCCACCCAAGCCCTGCAAGCGCAGCACTTCAGCCCCTGCAGCGCCACGCAGGAGCAATCGAGCGGCTGGCTGCCGCCGCGCGGCCAGGAGCACGCGCCCATGATCGAATCCATTGGCGGGCACTGGATCATGCGCCACGTCACCGAAAGCAAAATCCTGCCCGCCTCAGTCGTCGATGCCCAGGTCGAGCAAAAAGCCGCCGCCATCGAAGCCCAGAGCGGGCGCCGCCCCGGCAAGAAAGAGCGCCGCGAGCTCAAGGACGAAGCGCGCCTGAGCCTGCTGCCGCTGGCCTTCACCAAAACCCACGGGCACTGGGTCTGGATCGACCCGCGCCAGCAGCTGCTGGTCATCGATGCAGCCAGCCCGCAGCGCGCCGATGCCATCCTCACCGCGCTGGTCGAGCACTGGCCGGGCTTTGTGCCGCGCATGCTGCAAACGCAAGAAGCCCCGGCCTCGGCCATGGCCGCCTGGCTGCAAGAGCAGGCCGCGCCCGGCGCCTTCAGCTTGGGCGATGAGTGCGAGCTCAAGGCCACGGACGAAACCCGCGCCAGCGTGCGTTACGCCCGCCACGCGCTGGAGATCGAGGAAATCCAGGGCCACCTGCAAGCCGGCAAGCGCCCCACCCGGCTGGCGCTGGGCTGGGGCGATCGCTGCCAATTCGTGCTCACCGATACGCTGCAAATCAAGAAGCTGGCCCTGAGCGATGCCGTCCTCGAAAGCTCAGGCAACAGCGACGACCACTTCGACACCGACGTGGCGCTGAGCACCGGCGAGCTATCGCAGCTCATCCCACAATTGCTCGAAGCCCTG
>JAUMYI010000014.1:22829-23544 GCA_030528705.1 Comamonadaceae bacterium
CACCTGCTCGCGCCCGCCCCCAAGCCAGTCTGGCCCCAACTCCGCACCGCCCGCCACGCCGCGCCATGCCCGAATCCCTGCAACACCTGGCCTGGCTGTGGGTGCCCATCACACTGTTCGCCGCCCTGGCCCAGACCGTGCGCAACACCGCGCAGCGCAGCCTGATTCAGGAGCTGGGCACACTGCCGGCCACGCTGGTGCGCTTTCTCTACGGCCTGCCCTTTGCCGCGCTGTGGCTGGCCCTGCTGTACCTGCTGCCCGCGCAGCGCCCCGCACTGCCTGACATCAGCCTGATCTACCTAGGCTGGATTGCCCTGGGCGCCATCTTCCAGCTCGCTGGCACGGCCGCCCTGCTGCTGGCGATGAAGGAGCGCAACTTCGCCGTGGCCGTCACCCTGAGCAAGACGGAAGTGCTGCAACTGGCGCTGTTTGCCGCCGTATTCCTGCATGAGCTGCCCACGCCGCTGGCCCTGCTGGCCATGGCCGTGGCCAGCGCCGGCGTGCTGCTGCTGTCGCTGCCGCCGCGCGATCAGCTGCTGAGCCTGTCGGCCTGGATGAACCGCTGCGCGCTCTAGAGCGTGTTATGCACTTTTCGCCCCCCGCGCTGGCCCCAAAACCGTGTCATCGCAAGGCGGCGCGCGCCGCCAAGGCTGGCTGCCTTGGCAAGCGCGCCAACGCGGCCAGGGCATGGTTTTGGGGCCAGCCCGAAGGGAGA
>JAUMYI010000282.1 GCA_030528705.1 Comamonadaceae bacterium
ATGACAGAACACACGCGCCAAGCCTTTGCCTTTCTGCAGCCGGGCGATCCCTTTCCGGCTTATGGCTCGGTCAGCGAGGAGCTGGGCCCGCTGGCCGTGGGCGGGGATTTGCAGCCCCAGACGCTGCAAGCGGCCTACCGCCAGGGCATCTTCCCGTGGTTTTCCGCGCCGCCCATTCTGTGGTGGTCGCCCGATCCGCGCATGGTGCTGCAGGTGCAGGACTTTCGGCTGCACAGCTCGCTGCGTAGGCGCATTGCCCAGCTGCTGCGCGCGCAGCGCCTGCAGGTGCGCGTGGACAGCGCCTTTGGCACAGTGCTGCGCTGCTGCGCCCACGTGGCGCGGCCCGGCCAGAGCGGCACCTGGATCGTGCCGCAGATGCAGCAGGCCTATGAGCGGCTGCACCAGGCCGGGCTGGCGCACAGCGTGGAGACCTGGCTGGACGGCGAGCTCGCCGGCGGCCTGTACTTCGTCAACATCGGCCAGGCGGTGTTTGGCGAGTCCATGTTCGCGCTGCGCAGCGATGCCTCGAAAATCGCCCTGGCGGCGCTGGTGGCCATGTGCCGCGCGCACGGCCTGCCGATGATCGACTGCCAGCAAAACACCGCCCACCTGGCCTCGCTGGGCGCGCGCGAGATGCGCCGCGCGCAGTTTCTTGAGCAGCTCGCGCCCCTGGTGCAGCAGCCCGCGCCGCACTGGCAGTTCAGCGATGCGCTCTGGGCGCAGTTGCCGCAGTGGCGCCAGCGCGATCTTCTTGCATAGTGCAGAGCTGCCCCCAATGAACCAGCGCCGCCCCGCCCTGCAGCTGTACGCCACGGCGCCCTACCCGTGCAGCTATCTGCCTGGGCAGATGGCGCGCTCGCAGGTCGTCAGCCCGGGCGAGCTGGTCAGCGCGCCGGTGTACGACCAGTTGATCGCCCAGGGCTTTCGCCGCAGCGGCCTGTTCACCTACCGCCCGCACTGCGGCCATTGCCAGGCCTGCCAGACGCTGCGCATCCCCGTGGCGCAGTTTCGCCCCAATCGCAGCCAACGCCGCACTTGGCAGCAGCACCGCCAGTTGTCAGTGCGCGTCATGCCGCCGCTGCTGCAGCCGGCGCATTTCGCGCTCTACCGGCGCTATCTGCAGCAGCGCCACAGCGACGGCCAGATGGAGCACGACAGCCCGGCGGACTATGAGCAGTTCCTGCTGCGCAGCCACGTGCACACGCGCCTGCTGGAGTTTTCCAGCATCGACCCGGCCGGGCAGCGGCCGCCGCAGCTGCGCATGGTCAGCGTGGTCGATTTGCTCGGGCACGGCATCTCCGCCGTTTACACCTTCTACGACGCGGCCAGCGCCAAGGGGCTGGGCACTTGGGCCATCCTCTGGCAAATCCAGTGGGCGCGCCAGCTGGGCCTGCCTTATTTGTACCTGGGCTATTGGATCGCCGCCTGCCCCAAGATGGCCTACAAGGCGCGCTTTGTGCCCCATGAAGTGCTCGTCGATGGGCGCTGGCAGCGGGTCGAAGGCCCGGGCAAGCGGTGAACCGGCCCCTTGCGGGGCAGGCCTCAGGCTTGGTGTTGGAGCAGCGCGCCCGGGCGCCGGCTTAGCAGGCTGCTGAAATACTGAATCGACAGGCTGAAAAGCTCCAAACTTGCCGCTTCAAGCCATCGTAAGTCATTGATTGATGGTCATGAGAGGGGGCTGAGGGCATCGTGTTGGATATTTTTTGCCCATCGTCGGCAGTATTTCAGCAGCCTGTTAGAGCGGTGTAGACAAGGAAACTGTTGCACGCGAGATGCATGCTTCTCGAAGAGAACTTGGTGTGAAGTATAAAAACCTCACTCCTGAAGAAATTCTGGAGAAAATATACCAAAGAAATATTGAGCGGTATGGGGATAAGCTGGAGGCATCTATCGAGTGACTCAGGAACAAAGGAAAGTCATGGGATGATACAATCGAGTCGACAACAAGAACAGGCGGAAAGGATTTGGGATTATGATCGAAAATGTTATTATTGGAAGCGAGCATGATAAGGATTTAAAAAAAGCCCTCTTCCTTGCGCTAAAGAAAATGGGAGCAGAAAAAATATCGAAAATGGATGCGCTCACCGGCTCTCAGGATGTAAGCATTCATGAATTTTTGGTGAAAAATGAAATAATCAAGGTGGAATCTGAAACCTATGTTGGGCTCAGCTTGGTTGGCCCAAAAAATTTAATAATGGAAATTGAAAATAATGTTCGGCTTATTTTAAAGGGGGCTAGGATTTAAATTCATAAATTGCCCGCCTTTTTAATCAAGGCAGCCAAAGCAGGCACAGGCGGCAGGGCGATGTGCGGTAGCGTCAAATGCTGATGAGGCAGCGGGGCTAGTGTGGTGTCTCAAAAATGAATTGAACTATATGGTGATGCGGCCATCAACGTATTTCCCGCATAGGAAACTACGCCGATGGCACGTACAGGACGACCGGTCATCAAGCTAGAGATTAGCAACG
>JAUMYI010000283.1 GCA_030528705.1 Comamonadaceae bacterium
CAACCTGCCCGGCCCGTTCTACGCCTGGTACCTGCGCAACACCTACCTGGAAAACCGCCTGGTGCAGCCCGGCCGGACCACGGTCTGCGGCGAAGCCATCGACCTGCGCAAGATCAAGGCTTCGATGTACATCTACGGCTCGCGCGAGGACCACATCGTGCCCATCCGCGGCGCCTACGCCAGCACCCAGGTCTTCACCGGGCCCAAGCGCTTCGTCATGGGCGCCTCGGGCCACATCGCCGGGGTCATCAACCCGCCGGCGCGCGGCAAGCGCAGCTACTGGAAGAGTGAAAGCGGCCAGCACCCCAAGGACTGGGGCCAGTGGCTGGAGACGGCCGAGCAGCAACCGGGCAGCTGGTGGCCGGACTGGGCGCAATGGCTGGCCGAGCACGCCGGCAAGCAAATCCCGGCGCCCAAGAAACCGGGCAAGGGCAGCGCCTACAAGGTGCTGGAGCCCGCCCCCGGCAGCTACGTCAAGCAGCGCGCCTGAAAGCTTGAACCATTGCTGCAGCCCTGCGCTGCACACGGCAACGCCTGCCCTTGACCGGGCAGGCGTTTTTTCTTGGGCAGCCTGCGAGGCAAGCCTTGCACGAATCGCCGCGCCTGATCTGAGCCCCGCTACTTGCCGGGCCGGGGCGGCAAGCCGGTGTGCTGGGTCAGCAGCCGGCCGGGCCGGGGCGCACTGCTGCGCAGCGCCTGTGCATTGGGCTTGCGCACGCTGGCGCGACCGGGCCGGGCCTTGGGGCCAGGCTTGGCGCTGCCCGGGCCGGCCTCGGCACGGCGCGGCTGCGGCTGTGGCTTGGGGGTGGAGTTGCTGCGCCGCGCGCTTTGGTAGCTGCCGTCGGTCAGCGGCTGCCAGGTGGGGATGAGGTGCTGCTTGCCATTGCCGATCAGGTCGGCGCGGCCCATGTCCTTGAGGGCCTGGCGCAGCAGCGGCCAGTTGTTCGGGTCGTGCCAGCGCAAAAAGGCTTTGTGCAGGCGGCGGCGCTTCTCGCCGCGCACGATGTCCACCTGCTCCTCGCTCTTGTCCTGCATCCAGCGGCGCACGCGCTTGAGCGGGTTGCGCCCGGAGTGGTACATGGCCGTGGCGGTGGCCATGGGGCTGGGGTAGAAGGTCTGCACCTGGTCGGCGCGAAAGCCGTTTCTCTTGAGCCACAGCGCCAGGTTCATCATGTCCTCGTCGCTGGTGCCGGGGTGGGCGGCGATGAAGTAGGGGATGAGGTACTGCTTCTTGCCGGCCTCGGCCGAGTAGCGCTCGAACATCTGCTTGAAACGGTCGTAGGTGCCGATGCCGGGCTTCATCATCTTCGACAGCGGGCCGGCCTCGGTGTGCTCGGGCGCGATTTTCAGATAACCGCCCACGTGGTGCTGCACCAGCTCCTTGACGTATTCGGGCGATTGCACGGCCAGGTCGTAGCGCAGGCCCGAGCCGATGAGGATTTTCTTGATGCCCTTGAGGCCGCGCGCGCGGCGGTAGATGCGGATCAGCGGGCCGTGGTCGGTGTGCAGATTGGGGCAGATGCCGGGGTAGACGCAGCTGGGCTTGCGGCAAGCGGCCTCGATCTCGGGCGAGCGGCAGCCCAGCCGGTACATGTTGGCCGTGGGCCCGCCCAGGTCGGAGATGACGCCGGTAAAGCCCTGAACCTTGTCGCGGATGTCCTCGATCTCGCCAATGATGGAGTCCTCCGAGCGGCTTTGGATGATGCGGCCTTCATGCTCGGTGATGGAGCAGAAAGTGCAGCCGCCGAAACAGCCGCGCATGATGTTCACCGAGGTGCGGATCATCTCCCAGGCCGGGATCTTGGTCGCGCCGTCGTGGCTGCCCTGCGCGTCCGCATAGCGCGGGTGCGGGCTGCGCGCGTAGGGCAGGCCGAAGACCTGGTCCATCTCGGCCGTGGTCAGCGGGATGGGCGGCGGGTTGAGCCACACGTCGCGCGCGGCGGCGCCTTCGCCGTGGCGCTGCACCAGCGCGCGGGCGTTGCCGGGGTTGGTTTCGAGGTGCAGCACGCGGTTGGCGTGGGCGTAGAGCACGGGGTCGGCCTTGACCTGCTCGTAGCTGGGCAGGCGAATGACGGTGCGCTCGCGCGGCGGCAGGGCGCGGGAGTTCTTGCGCCCGGCCAGCGCCGGGTTGGGCATGAATTGCACGGGCCGCACATCCGTCTGATCGCCGCCCGCCTGAGCGGCGCTGCCCTGCCCGTCACCTGGCTGGCCGGGCTGGCCCGGCTGGGTATCGCTTGGGGCACTTGGGGCATATTGGCCGTTCTGGCAGGCCTGGCCAGCCTGGGCCGCCTGCTCGCCCACGGTCAGATAGGGGTTGATGCGCGGCTCCACCGGGCCGGGGCTGTCCACATCGGTGGAGTCCAGCTCCCACCAGTGCTTGCCTGCATCCTGCGCGCGGCGCACGAAGGCCGTGCCGCGCACGTCGGTGATCTGCGCCACCGGCTCGCGCCGCGCCAGGCGGT
>JAUMYI010000015.1:0-10402 GCA_030528705.1 Comamonadaceae bacterium
CATCCAACCAGGAGCAAACCATGAGCCTCTTCAACAAAGTCACCAAGTCCTTCCAGTGGGGCGACAAGACCGTCGTCATGGAAACGGGCGAGATCGCCCGTCAGGCTACCGGCGCCGTGCTGGTGAGCATCGACGGCACGGTGGTGCTGGCCACGGTGGCCGCCAGCAAGACGCCCAAGCCGGGGCAGGACTTCTTCCCGCTGACGGTGGACTACATCGAGAAAACCTACGCCGCCGGCAAGATTCCCGGCAGCTTCTTCAAGCGCGAGGCCAAGCCCAGCGAGCTGGAGACATTGACTTCCCGCCTGATCGACCGCCCCATCCGCCCGCTGTTTCCGGAAGGGTTCTTCAATGAAGTGCACGTGGTCATCCACACGCTCTCGCTCAACCCCGAGGTGGACGCCGACATCGCCGCCATGATCGGCGTGAGCGCGGCGCTGTCCATCAGCGGCATTCCGTTCAACGGCCCCATTGGCGCGGCGCGCGTGGGCTACGTCAATGGCGAATACGTGCTCAACCCCGGCCCCACGGCGCGCAAGAACAGCCAGCTCGATCTGGTGGTGGCCGGCACCGAAGCGGCGGTGCTGATGGTCGAATCCGAGGCCGACCAGCTCAGCGAGGACGTGATGCTGGGCGCCGTGGTGTTCGGCCACGAGCAGGGCAAGATCGCCATCGAGGCCATCCACGAACTGGTGCGCGAGGCCGGCAAGCCGCTGTGGGCCGAGGACGGCACCTGGACGCCCGAGGCCAAGGACGAGGCCTTCATCGCCAAGGTCAAGCAGCTGGCCGAGGACAAGCTGCGCGCCGCCTACCAGATCCGCAGCAAGCAGGCCCGCACCCAGGCCGTGCGCGAGGCCTACGCCGCCATCAAGGCCGCGCTGGCCGCTGAAGAAGCGGCGTATGACGAGGTGAAGCTGGACAACCAGCTCTTCGAGCTGGAGGCGGCCATCGTGCGCGGCCAGATCCTGGCTGGCGAGCCGCGCATCGACGGGCGCGACACGCGCACCGTGCGCCCCATCGAAATCCGCAACAGCGTGCTGCCGCGCACCCACGGCTCGGCCCTGTTCACGCGCGGCGAGACGCAGGCGCTGGTGGTGACCACGCTGGGCACCGAGCGCGACGCGCAGCGCATCGACGCGCTGGCCGGCGAGTTCGAGGACCGCTTCCTGTTCCACTACAACATGCCGCCCTTTGCCACCGGCGAGGCCGGCCGCATGGGCAGCACCAAGCGCCGCGAGATCGGCCACGGCCGCCTGGCCAAGCGCGCCCTGGTGCCGCTGCTGCCGGCCAAGGACGAGTTTCCTTACACCATCCGCGTGGTCAGCGAGATCACCGAGTCCAACGGCTCCAGCTCCATGGCCTCGGTCTGCGGCGGCTGCCTGAGCCTGATGGACGCGGGCGTGCCCATGAAGGCGCACGTGGCCGGCATCGCCATGGGCCTGATCAAGGAGGGCAACCGCTTCGCCGTGCTGACCGACATCCTGGGCGACGAGGACCACCTGGGCGACATGGACTTCAAGGTGGCCGGCACCACCAGCGGCATCACCGCGCTGCAAATGGACATCAAGATCCAGGGCATCACCAAGGAAATCATGCAGGTCGCCCTGGCCCAGGCCAAGGAAGCGCGCATGCACATCCTGGGCAAGATGCAAGAGGCCATGGGCGAAGCGAAAGCCGAGATCAGCAGCTACGCGCCCAAGCTCTACACCATGAAGATCAACCCGGAAAAAATCCGCGACGTGATCGGCAAGGGCGGCGCCACCATCCGCCAGCTGACCGAGGAAACCGGCTGCACCATCGACATCGCCGAGGACGGCACCATCACCATCGCCAGCACCGACAGCGCGCGCGCCGACGAGGCCCGCCGCCGCATCGAGGAAATCACCGCCGAGGCCGAGGTCGGCCAGGTCTACGAAGGCCCGGTGACCAAGCTGCTGGACTTTGGCGCGCTCGTCAACATCCTGCCCGGCAAGGACGGCCTGCTGCACATCAGCCAGATTGCGCACGAGCGCGTGGAAAAGGTCAGCGACTACCTGCAAGAAGGCCAGGTGGTCAAGGTCAAGGTGCTGGAAACCGACGAGAAGGGCCGCATCAAGCTGTCCATGAAGGCGCTGCTGGAACGCCCCGCGCGCGAAGGCGGCGAGGGCAATGGCTTTGGCGGCAACGGCGACGAGCGCCCGGCGCGCGAACCCCGTGAACCCCGCGAGCCGCGCGAACCCCGTGGCGAGCGCCGCCCGCGTGGCGAACGCGCTGAACGTGGCGCCGAACGCGCCGAGCGCAGCGAGCGCGCCGACGAACGCCAGGACCACCGCCCCGCCGCCGAGGACGGCCACGGCGGCGAGGCGCCGCAGGCCTGAGCGTGCCCGCGCAGGGCGCGGCCAGGGCTGCACGGTGGCGCTGACGCGGCCTGAGCGGCGTCTTGCCGAGACCATGCCGATCTGGGAGCAATGAGATGAGCAAGAAAAAACTGATCGCCGGCAACTGGAAGATGAACGGCAGCCTGGCCGCCAACGAGGCGCTGGTGCAGGCGTTGCGCGAGGGCATTGGCCCGGCGGCTGAGGAGGGCGCCGTGGACGTGGCCGTGTGCCCGCCAGCCGCCTACCTGGCCCAGGTGCAGGCGCTGTTGGCCGGCCAGCAGGCCATCGCGCTGGGCGCGCAGGACGTCTCGCAGCACGAGAGCGGCGCCTTCACCGGCGACGTCTCGGCCGCCATGCTGCGCGAGTTCGGCGTGCGCTACGCCATCGTCGGCCACAGCGAGCGCCGCCAGCACCAGGGCGAGAGCGACGTGCAGGTGGCCATCAAGGTGCAGCGCGCGCTGGCCGCTGGCATCACGCCCATCGTCTGCGTGGGCGAGACGCTGCACGAGCGCGAGCAGGGCATGACCGAGTTCATCGTCAAGCGCCAGCTCTCGGCGGTGATCCACCTCAACGGCCACTGCATCAGCGAAATCGTCGTGGCCTACGAGCCGGTCTGGGCCATCGGCACCGGCCAGACCGCCACGCCCGAGCAGGCCCAGGCCGTGCACGCCGTGCTGCGCACGCAGCTCAAGGCCGCCACGGCCCAGGCCGATCGCGTGCGCATCCTCTACGGCGGCAGCATGAACGCGGCCAACGCCGCCGCGCTGCTGGCCCAGCCCGACGTCGACGGCGGGCTGATCGGCGGGGCCGCGCTCAAGGCCCCTGACTTTCTCAGCATCATTGCCGCTGCGAGCCCGCTGAGGCCCTGAGGCCCAGGTCGCGGGGTAGGGCTGAACAACGAATTGGATTGAACGAAAAAGGACATGACATGAGCATGACGATGACACTGGTACTGATGGTCCAGATCCTGGCCGCTTTGGTCATGGCGGGCCTGATCCTGCTGCAGCACGGCAAGGGCGCCGACATGGGCGCCGCGTTCGGTAGCGGCAGCTCCGGCAGCCTGTTTGGCGCCACGGGCGGCGCCAACTTCCTCTCGCGCATGACGGCGCTGTGCGCCACGGTGTTTTTTGCCGCCACGCTGGTGCTGGCCTACTTGGGCAGCCAAGGCATGCAGCGCCCCGCCGAAGGCGGCGGCAGCAGTGTGCTGGACAGCCTGCCTGCCAGCAGCGCGCCCGCGCCGCTGCCCGAGAGCGGCCCGGCCTCGGCCATCCCTGGCGCTGCGGCCCCTGCGACGCCCCCGGCAACTGCCAGCAGCGCCCCGGTCGCAGGCGCAGAGGCCAGCGGCGCGAATGCCATCCCGGATGCCGCGCCTACCCAGGCCCCGGCCGTGTCTGAGCCTGCCGCGCCCCCCGCCTCCGCTGATGCGCCTGCGGCAGCACAGCCCGCTGCGGGCGAAGCGGCCACCACTGGCAATGCGGCAGCCGCCAGCCAGGATGGCGCGGCGGCTGCGCCCGGCGCAGAGGGCGGCAACAACGGCCAGTGACGCGGCCTTTTGCGCAGACGCCAAGGCATGTGCCGCGGCTAGAAGTGTGTGATGGATTTTGCGCTCTCGCGGAAGGGCGAAAAGTCCAGCACACTGGGGGCACATTGTCATGAAAAGGAAAAAAATAACGGCCAAAGGGGGCGCCCGAAGGCCGGAGGCATGCGAAAACGTGGTTAAAATACGCGTTGTTCTGCAGACGGGACAGGCATTTGCGGGCCTGGTCGTTGGCGGGGCAAACACATAAAGCAAGCACATTGCGCCGTCGTGGTGGAATTGGTAGACACGCTATCTTGAGGGGGTAGTGGCCCATGGCTGTGCGAGTTCGAGTCTCGCCGACGGCACCATAACCAGATTACAAAAGTCCGCATTGCGCGATTTTTCGCTGTGCAATGTCAGGCTTCGCACGATGGCCCTTTTCCATGACTCTCGATCAGTATCTGCCCGTCCTGTTGTTCATTCTGGTTGGTGGCTTGGTCGGGGTGGTTCCCCTGGTGCTGGGGTGGATCTTGGGGCCAACGAAGCCCTATGCGGCCAAGAACTCGGCCTACGAGTGCGGCTTTGAGGCTTTTGACGATGCGCGCATGAAGTTCGATGTGCGCTATTACCTGGTGGCAATCCTGTTCATCTTGTTCGATCTGGAGATTGCCTTCCTTTTCCCTTGGGCGGTGGCCTTGCGCGACGTTGGCCTGGTTGGCTTCGTTGCGGTGCTGATATTCCTGACCATTTTGGTGGTGGGTTTTGCCTACGAGTGGGCAAAAGGCGCTCTGACCTGGGAGTGATCGGGGTTTCCCGGTTGGCGGATGCGCTCCGCCAAGGAGAACAAAAATGATTGAAGGCGTCCTCAAGCAGGGCTTTGTCACCACGACCTACGATGCGGTGGCGAACTGGGCGAAATCGGGCTCTTTGTGGCCCGTTACTTTTGGCTTGGCGTGCTGCGCCGTGGAGATGATGCACACCGCAGCGGCCCGCTACGACCTCTCGCGCTTTGGGGCGGAGGTGTTTCGCGCCAGCCCCCGGCAGGCCGATTTGATGATCGTGGCCGGCACGCTGTGCAACAAGATGGCGCCGGCTTTGCGCAAGGTCTACGACCAGATGGCCGAGCCGCGCTGGGTGATTTCCATGGGCTCCTGCGCCAATGGCGGTGGCTACTACCACTACAGTTATTCGGTGGTGCGCGGTTGTGATCGTGTGGTGCCTGTGGATGTGTACGTGCCAGGCTGCCCCCCCACGGCCGAGGCCTTGATGTACGGCATCATCCAGTTGCAGCAAAAGGTGCGCCGCACGAACACCATCGCCAGGGTCTGAGCCTCATGAGCACCACGATGAACAAGCAAGAGCCCCTGCAGCCGGCCATGCAGGCCGTCAACCCCGAAATTCTCTGCGCGCAATTGCAAGCCCTGTTGGGCGAGCGGGTGCGCCGCGTGTCGCTGTCGCTCGACCAAGTCGTGATCGACGTGCCGGCGGCAAATTACCTGGCGGTGATGCAGCAACTGCAGCAGGCGCCGGGCTGCCGCTTCGATACTTTGATCGACCTGTGCGGCGTGGACTATTGCGACTATGGCAATGGTTTGTGGGAAGGGCCGCGCTTTGGCGTCGTGGTGCAATTGCTGTCGGTGCAGCTCAATCAGCGCGTGCGCGTGCGCTGCCTGGCCGAGGACGACGATTTCCCGGTGCTGCCCTCGCTGATCGGCATCTGGCGCTCGGCCAACTGGTATGAGCGCGAGGCCTTTGATCTGTACGGCATCGTCTTCGATGGGCACGATGACCTGCGCCGCATCCTGACCGATTACGGCTTCATTGGCCATCCGTTTCGCAAGGACTTCCCGCTCTCCGGGCATGTGGAAATGCGCTATGACGAAGCGCAGCGGCGCGTGGTGTACCAGCCCGTGACCATTGAGCCGCGCGAGATCACGCCGCGCGTGATCCGTGAGGACACCTATGGAGGCCCGCACTGAGTCGGCGCTGCGCGCGTCCGAAGGTTGGGAACGACACGATGGCTGAAATCAAGAACTATTCGCTCAACTTTGGCCCGCAGCACCCGGCTGCGCACGGTGTGCTGCGTCTGGTGCTGGAGCTCGATGGCGAAGTGGTGCAGCGCGCTGACCCACACATTGGCCTGCTGCACCGCGCCACCGAGAAGCTGGCCGAGCACAAGACCTACATCCAATCGCTGCCCTACATGGACCGGCTCGATTATGTGTCCATGATGTGCAACGAGCACGCCTATTGCCTGGCCATCGAAAAGATGCTGGGCATTGAGGTGCCGCTGCGCGCGCAGTACATCCGCGTGATGTTCAGCGAGATCACGCGCATCCTCAATCACCTGATGTGGCTGGGTGGCAATGGCAACGATGCCGGCAGCTCCACCATTCTGATTTACGCCTTCCGCGAGCGCGAGGATTTGTTCGATATTTACGAGGCGGTCTCCGGCGCGCGCATGCATGCGGCCTATTTCCGCCCAGGCGGCGTGTACCGCGATCTGCCTGATTCCATGCCCAAGTACCAGGCCTCCAAGGTGCGCAACCAGCGCAGCCTGGACCGCCTCAACGAAGCGCGTCAGGGCAGCTTGCTGGACTTCATCGACGACTTCACGCGGCGCTTTCCCAAGTGCGTGGACGAGTACGAGACCTTGCTGACCGACAACCGCATCTGGAAACAGCGCACCGTGGGCATTGGCGTGGTCAGTGCCGAGGATGCGCTGAACCTGGGCATGACCGGCCCGATGCTGCGCGGCTCGGGCGTGGCCTGGGATCTGCGCAAGATGCAGCCCTACGACGTGTACGACCGCGTCGATTTCGACGTGCCCGTGGGCGTGACTGGCGATTGCTACGACCGCTACCTGGTGCGCATGCGCGAGATGCGCGAGGCCAACCGCATCATCAAGCAGTGTGTGGATTGGTTGCGCGCCAACCCCGGCCCGGTCATCACCGCCGACCGCAAAGTGGCGCCGCCGCCGCGCGCCAACATGAAGTCGGGCATGGAGGAGCTGATCCACCACTTCAAACTGTTCACCGAAGGCTTCAAGGTGCCCGAGAGCGAGACCTACGCCGCCGTCGAGCACCCCAAGGGCGAATTCGGCATCTACATGATCAGCGACGGCGCCAACAAGCCCTACCGCATGAAGATCCGCGCGCCCGGTTTTGCGCACCTGTCGGCCATGGACGCCGTCACGCGCGGCTACATGCTCTCGGATGCAGTGATGATTCTGGGGACGCTGGATATCGTGTTTGGGGAGGTTGACCGATGATTACCGAAGCCACCAAGGCGCGCTTTGCGCGCGAGGTCGCCAAATACCCGCCCGAGCGCAAGCAGTCGGCCGTGATGGCCTGCCTGTCCATCGTGCAGCAGGAGCAGGGCTACATCAGCCAGCAAAGCGAGGCCGAGATCGCCGCCTACCTGGACATGCCCGAGATCGCCGTGCACGAGGTCACGACCTTCTACAACATGTACAACCAGCAGCCGGTGGGCAAGTTCAAGCTGGCCGTTTGCACCAACTTGCCATGCCAGCTGCGCGGCGGCAAACAGGCGCTGCAGCACCTGGAGCAGCGCCTGAAGGTGCACATGGGCGAGACCACGGTCGATGGCATGTTCACGCTGCAGCAGTGTGAGTGCCTGGGCGCCTGCGCCGATGCGCCGGTGATGCTGGTCAACGACCGCGACATGTGCAGTTTCATGAGCAACGAGCGCCTCGACCAGCTCGTCGAGGCCTTGCGTGCGGAGGGCAGCCAATGAGCCTGCGAGACATTCTTCAGCCGTTCAAGTCCACTGGCCGCGAAACCTGCTTCCACGGCCGGCACATTGAGCCGCAGATCTACGCCCACCTGGACGGCAGCAACTGGTCGCTGCGCGATTATCAGAATCGCGGCGGCTACCGCGCGCTGAAAAAAGTGCTGGGCAAGGACGGCGGCCAGGGCCTGAGCCAGGACGACATGGTGGCTCTGCTCAAGGAGTCGAGCCTGCGCGGCCGTGGCGGCGCGGGCTTTCCCACCGGCCTGAAGTGGAGCTTCATGCCGCGCAACTTCCCGGGGCAGAAATACGTGGTTTGCAACTCGGACGAGGGCGAGCCCGGTACCTGCAAGGACCGCGACATCCTCATGTACAACCCGCACATCGTCATCGAAGGCATGATCCTGGCGGGCTACACCATGGGCGCCAGCGCGGGCTACAACTACATCCACGGCGAAATCTTCGAAGTCTACGAACGCTTCGAGGCCGCTTTGGAGGAGGCGCGCGCGGCAGGCTTTCTGGGCCAGAACATCCTGGGCACGGACTTCAGTTTCGAGCTGCATGCCCACCACGGCTTTGGCGCCTACATCTGCGGCGAGGAAACGGCGCTGCTGGAATCGCTGGAGGGCAAGAAAGGCCAGCCGCGCTTCAAGCCGCCATTCCCGGCCAGCTTCGGCCTGTTTGGCAAGCCCACCACCATCAACAACACCGAGACTTTTGCCGCCGTGCCCTGGATCGTGCGCAATGGCGGCCAGGCCTACCTGGAGTGCGGCAAGCCCAACAACGGCGGCACCAAGATCTTCTCGGTCAGCGGCGACGTGCAGCTGCCGGGCAACTACGAAATCCCGATGGGCACGCCCTTTGCCAAGCTGCTGGAGCTCGCTGGCGGCGTGCGCCCTGGGCGCAGCCTCAAGGCCGTGATTCCTGGCGGTTCGTCCGCGCCGGTGATCCCGGCGGCCATGATGATGGAATGCACCATGGACTATGACTCCATTGCCAAGGCCGGCTCCATGCTGGGCTCGGGCGCCGTGATCGTCATGGACGACACGCGCTGCATGGTCGAGTCGCTGGCGCGCCTGTCCTATTTCTACGCCCACGAGTCCTGCGGCCAGTGCACACCCTGCCGCGAGGGCACGGGCTGGCTCTCGCGCGTGGTGCACCGCATCCTGCACGGCCATGGCCGCCCTGGCGATCTGGAGCTGCTCGACTCCGTGGCCGGCAACATCCAGGGCCGCACCATCTGCGCGCTGGGCGATGCTGCCGCCATGCCGGTGCGCGCCATGCTCAAGCACTTCCGCCATGAGTTCGAGGCCAAGATCGCTGCGGCCCAGCCGCAGCAGCAACCGCCCGAGCCGGTGCTGCCCGGCATGGCCGGGGCGCTGCAGGCCGTTGCCGCTGCCCATACGGCGCAGCGCGCGGCCGCCTGATCGGATGATGGAGAACCCGCGCTATGGTTGAAATCGAACTCGACGGCAAAAAAGTGCAGGTGCAAGAAGGCAGCATGATCATGCATGCGGCCGAGAAGGCCGGCACCTACATCCCGCACTTTTGCTACCACAAGAAACTCTCCATCGCCGCCAACTGCCGCATGTGCTTGGTGGACGTGGAAAAAGCCCCCAAGGCCCTGCCGGCCTGCGCCACGCCGGTGACGCAGGGCATGGTGGTGCATACGCACAGCGCCAAGGCCGTGCAGGCCCAGCAATCGGTGATGGAGTTTTTGCTCATCAACCACCCGCTGGATTGCCCGATTTGCGACCAGGGCGGTGAGTGCCAGCTGCAGGATTTGGCCGTGGGCTATGGCCAGGGGCGCTCGCGCTACCAGGAGGAAAAGCGCGTCGTGCTGCACAAGAGCGTCGGCCCGCTGATCTCCATGGAAGAGATGAGCCGCTGCATCCAGTGCACCCGCTGCGTGCGCTTTGGCCAGGAAGTGGCCGGCGTGATGGAGCTGGGCATGATCAACCGCGGCGAGCACTCCGAGATCACCACCGTCAAGGGCGATACGGTCGATTCTGAGCTGTCGGGCAACATGATCGACATCTGCCCGGTGGGCGCGCTCACCAGCAAGCCCTTCCGCTACAGCGCCCGCACCTGGGAGCTGTCGCGTCGCAAGTCGATCGCGCCGCACGACTCCTCGGGCGCGAACCTGATCGTGCAGGTCAAGAACCACCGCGTCATGCGCGTGCTGCCGTTCGAGAACGAGGCCGTCAACGAATGCTGGATTGCTGACCGCGACCGCTTCTCCTACGAGGCCCTCAACGGCCCCGAGCGCCTGCGCGCGCCCATGATCAAGCAAGGCGGCCAATGGCAGGAAGTGGGCTGGCAGCAGGCGCTGGAATACGTGGCCCAGGGCCTGGGCCAGATCAAGGCCGAGCACGGCGCGCACCGCATTGGCGCGCTGGTCAGCCCGCACAGCACCCTTGAAGAACTGATCCTGGCCAAGCAGCTGATGCAAGGCCTGGGCAGCGACAGCATCGACCACCGCCTGCGCCATGCCGAATTCGCGCAGCAGGCCGGTGTGCGCTGGCTGGGCACCTCGATCGCCGCGCTGTCCACGCTGGGCCAGGCGCTGGTCATCGGCTCCAACCTGCGCAAGGAGCATCCGCTGTTTGCCGCGCGCATCCGCCAAGCCGCGCGCCACGGCGCGCAGGTCTATGCCTTCACCGAACAGGCCTACGACTGGGCCATGCCCGTGGCGCACAACTGGCTCGTGCCCAGCACGCACTGGCTGCCCGAGCTGGCCAGCCTGGCGGCGGCCGTGGCCGCCGAGAAGGGCTTG
>JAUMYI010000015.1:10502-23464 GCA_030528705.1 Comamonadaceae bacterium
CTGGCTGCCCGAGCTGGCCAGCCTGGCGGCGGCCGTGGCCGCCGAGAAGGGCTTGGCCGCGCCGCTCGAGGCCCCGGTGCATGCGCAGGACCAGGCCCTGGCCAAGCAGTTGCTGGCCGGTGCTGGCAGCATGCCCAAGGCCGTGCTGCTGGGCAATGCCGTGGCCCACCATCCGCAGGCCACGGCGTTGCTGGCGGTGGCCAACTGGCTGGCCGAGCACATCGGCGCCAGCGTCGGCTTCCTGACCGAAGCGGCCAATACCGTAGGCGCCCAATGGGCTGCGGCCCTGCCGGGCGCGCATGGCCTGAACGCCGGGCAGATGCTGGCCGGCGCGGCCAAGGCCGTGCTGCTGCTCAATACCGAGCCGCAATGGGACAGCGCCGCCGGCCAGAATGCCGTGGCCGCCCTGCAGCAGGCCGAAATGGTGGTCACGCTCAGTCCGTTCAAAACCAATCTGGACTTCTCCGACGTGCTGCTGCCGATCTCGCCGTTCACGGAAACCTCCGGCAGCTTCGTCAACGCCGAAGGGCGTCTGCAGAGTTTCCATGCCGTAGTCAAGCCGCTGGGCGAAACCCGCCCGGCCTGGAAGGTGCTGCGCGTGCTGGGCAATTTGCTGGGCCTGCCCGGCTTCGACTATGAAGAATCGCCAGAGGTGCTGGCGCGCTTTGCGCGCGAGCGCAGCGGCCAGGACAAGCCCGCCTTCGTGCCGGCCGCGACCCTGAGCAACCGCGCCGACATCACCCAGGTCGACGTGCGCGTGGCCAAGGCGCGCCCGGTCGTGGCCAGCATCTACCAGCTCGACGGCCTGGTGCGCCGCGCCCCGGCCTTGCAGGCCACGGCCGATGCCCGCCTGGGCGAGCGCGCCGGCTGGGCCGAGGCAGCGCAGTGCGCTGCCGTGCAGCCCGAGTCCCCAACCGCCCGCGCTGTCGATGAGGTGAGCGCATGATCGAATCCTTCTACAACCTGGGCTTGAACGCGATCGACGCCGCGTGGTGGCACGGCCTGGCCTGGCCAGTGCTGTGGAATCTGCTGAAGATCGTGGCCATCGTGGCCCCGCTGATGATTGCCGTGGCCTACCTGACGCTGTGGGAGCGCAAGCTGCTGGGCTGGATGCAGGTGCGCTATGGCCCCAATCGCGTCGGCCCCTGGGGCCTGCTGCAGCCCATGGCCGATGGCCTGAAGCTGCTGACCAAGGAGATCATCCGCCCCTCGGCGGCCAGCTTCAAGCTGTATCTGCTCGGCCCGGTGATGGCCATCATGCCGGCATTGGCGGCCTGGGTGGCGATCCCCTTCGGCCCGGACATGGCGCTGTCCAACGTGCATGCCGGCGTGCTGCTGATCATGGCCATCACTTCCATCGAGGTGTACGGCGTCATCATCGCCGGCTGGGCCTCGAACTCCAAATACCCGTTCCTGGGCGCAATCCGCGCCTCGGCGCAGATGATCAGCTACGAGATCGCGCTGGGCTTTTGCTTTCTGGCGGTGGTCATGGTCACGGGCAGCATGAACCTCAGCGACATCGTGCGCGTGCAGGAGGTGGGCCGTTTTGCCGACATGGGCCTGAACTTTCTGTCCTGGAACTGGCTGCCGCTGCTGCCGCTGTTCGTGGTCTACATGATCTCGGTCGTGGCCGAAACCAACCGCCACCCGTTCGACATGGTCGAGAGCGAGGCCGAGATCGTCGCCGGCCACATGGTCGAGTATTCGGGCATGGGCTTTGCGATCTTCTTCCTGGCCGAGTACGCCAGCATGTGGCTGGTGTCGTTCCTGGCGGCGATTCTGTTCCTGGGCGGCTGGGATGCGCCTTTGGCCTTTTTGGACTTCATCCCGGGCTGGATCTGGTTGGGGCTGAAGGCCGCGCTGGTCGTGAGCTGGTTCATCTGGATCCGCGCCACCTTCCCGCGTTTCCGCTACGACCAGGTCATGCGCCTGGGCTGGAAGATTTTTATCCCATTGACACTGGTGTGGGTGGTCGTGGTCGGCATCTGGCTGTTCTCGCCGCTGAACATCTGGCATTGATGGAGCGAACAAGCAGATGGCACACACCACGCAAGCCAAACCCACGATCTCCGGCAACGCCTTTTCCCTGAAGGACTTCTTCAAGAGCTTCTTGCTGGTGGAGCTGTTCAAGGGCATGGCCTTGACCGGCCGCTATGCCATGAGCCGCCGCATCACGGTGCAGTTCCCGGAGGAGAAAACCCCGCTGTCGCCGCGCTTTCGCGGCCTGCACGCGCTGCGCCGCTACGACAACGGCGAGGAGCGCTGCATCGCCTGCAAGCTGTGCGAGGCGGTGTGCCCGGCCATGGCCATCACCATCGAGTCGGACGTGCGCGATGACGGCACGCGCCGCACCACGCGCTACGACATTGACCTGACCAAGTGCATCTTCTGCGGCTTTTGCGAAGAAAGCTGCCCGGTCGATTCGATCGTCGAGACGCAGATCTTCGAATACCACGGCGAAAAGCGCGGCGACTTGTATTTCACCAAGGAAATGCTGCTGGCCGTGGGCGACCGCTACGAGAAAGAGATTGCCGCAGCCAAGGCGGCCGATGCCCCGTACCGCTAAAGCCTTGCGCCAGCAGCGGGCTGGACTGCGGCACAGCGCACACCCCATCCCTTACGAAGACCCTTGCAGCGCCGCAGGCGCAGGCTGAGAAGAAGACCGTCATGGACGTCAGAAACGCATTCTTTTACCTTTTTGCCGCGGCGCTGCTGTTTGCAGCCTTGCGCGTCATCACGGCGCGCAATCCGGTGCATGCGGTGCTCTACCTGATCTTTGCCTTCTCGCAGGCCGCAGGGGTCTGGCTGCTGATGCGCGCCGAGTTCCTCGCCATCTTGCTGGTGATGGTCTACCTGGGGGCGGTGATGGTGCTGTTCCTGTTCGTGGTGATGATGCTGGACATCCGCATCGAGCGCATGCAAGGCGCATTGAAGAAGAACCTGCCAGCGGCGCTGGTGATTTTGGCCGTGGTCGTGGGCCAGATGGTGGCCGTGCTCTGGCTGGGCTTTCCAGGCGCCGATGCCGCTGGCGAACTCATCGCCGCCCAACCTGGCTACAACAACACGCGTGAGCTGGGCAAGCTGATGTACACCGAATACGTGCTGCCGGTGCAGGTCGCGGGCGTGATTCTGCTGGTGGGCATGATTGCCGCGATCGCGCTGACGCTGCGCACGCGCCGCGACACCAAGGCCATTGATGCCTCGCTGCAGGTGCACGTCAAGGCCCAGGATCGCATGCGCGTCGTGCAAATGCCTGCGGTGCGCCCGGCGGCGCCTGCGGCCGAGCCGGCACAGGCCGCGCAAGAGGAGATCAAGCCATGAGTCTGACACTGGGGCATTTTCTGTCGCTAGGGGCAATCTTGTTCGCCCTGGCCGTGGTGGGGATCTTCCTCAACCGCAAGAACCTGATCGTGCTGCTGATGGCCATCGAGCTGATGCTGCTGGCCGTGAACATGAACTTCGTGGCGTTCTCCTACTTCCTGGGCGACTTGCACGGCCAGGTGTTCGTGTTCTTCATCATGACCGTGGCCGCAGCCGAGGCGGCCATTGGCCTGGCAATCCTGGTGCAGCTGTTCCGCGCCCGCACCAGCATCAGCGCCGACGACTTGACGACCCTCAAAGGCTGAGCACGAGGCAAGGCAGACCATGACTCCAACACTTTCCGCATCGACCTTGCTCTGGGTGCCGCTGGCCCCATTGATCGGCGCCTTCATCGTCGGCATCTTCGGCACTGCCATGGGCGGCAACCTGCTGGGCCGCAGGGCAGGGCACAGCATCACCATCGCCGGCGTATTCATCGCCTTCGTGCTCTCGGCCATGACGCTTTGGAAGGTCATGAACGGCGCGCCGGTGCTCAACCAGACGCTCTACCAATGGGCCGTGCTGGGCAATACCGCAATGGAGGTCGGCTTTCAGATCGACAGCCTCTCGGCCATGATGATGGTGGTGGTGACCTTCGTCTCGCTGATGGTGCACCTCTACACCATCGGCTACATGGAGGGCGACCCGGGCTACAACCGCTTCTTCTCCTACATCTCGCTGTTTACCTTCTCCATGCTGATGCTCGTGATGAGCAACAACATGCTGCAACTGTTCTTCGGCTGGGAGGCCGTGGGTCTGGTGTCGTACCTGCTGATCGGCTTCTGGTACACCAAGCCCACGGCCGTGTTTGCCAACCTCAAAGCCTTTTTGATCAACCGCGTGGGCGATTTCGGCTTCATCCTCGGCATCGGTCTGCTGGTGGCCAGCGTGGGCACCTTCAATTACAGCGAGGTTTTTGCCCGCGCCGACCACCTGGCGACGCTGAACCTGCCGGGCACCGACCGCAGCTTGCTAACGGCGGCACTGATCTGCCTGTTCATTGGCGCCATGGGCAAGAGCGCGCAGTTCCCGCTGCATGTTTGGCTGCCCGATTCGATGGAAGGCCCTACGCCCATTTCCGCGCTGATCCACGCCGCCACCATGGTGACGGCCGGCATCTTCATGGTGGCGCGCTTCTCGCCGCTGTACGAGCTGTCGGACACGGCGCTGAACTTCATCCTCGTCATCGGCTCCATCACGGCTTTCTTCATGGGGCTGCTGGGCCTGATCCAGAACGACATCAAGCGCGTCGTGGCCTATTCCACGCTCTCGCAGCTGGGCTACATGACCGTGGCCCTGGGCGCCTCGGCCTACCACGTGGCGGTGTTTCACCTGATGACGCACGCCTTCTTCAAGGCGCTGCTGTTCCTGGGCGCGGGCTCGGTCATCATGGGCTGCCACCACAACCAGGACATGCGCTACATGGGCGGGCTGTGGAAGTACATGCCCATCACCTGGATCACCTCGCTGCTGGGCTCACTGGCGCTGATCGGCACGCCGTTCTTCTCTGGCTTTTACTCCAAGGACGCCATCATCATGGCCGTGGGCGCCAGCAACCTGCCGGCCTCGGGCCTGGCCTACTGGGCCGTGCTCTCGGGCGTGTTCATCACGGCGTTCTATTCGTTCCGCATGTACTTCCTGGTCTTCCATGGCCGTGAGCGCTACGACCAGGACCCACACGCGCACGAACACCACCACGACGGGCATGGCCACGGCCATGACGCCAAGCCGCATGAGTCGCCCTGGGTGGTGACGGTGCCGCTGCTGCTGCTGACCATTCCCTCGGTGGCCATTGGCGCCTGCGTGCTGATGGGCTTTTTGTTCGGCGATTTCTTCAAGGGCGTGATCTTCGTCGACGCGGCCAAGCACCCCGCCATGGCCTATCTGGCCGAGCACATCCACGGCTGGGTGGCGCTGGGCCTGCACGCCTTCGTCACGGCGCCGTTCTGGCTGGCGCTGGCCGGCGTGCTGGCCGCCTGGTATTGCTACATGGTCAATCCGGCTGTGCCAGCGTTCTTTCAGCGCGCCTTGCACCCCGTCTACCGCCTGTTCGAGGAAAAGTATTTCATGGACAAGCTCTGGATCGACGGCATCGCCGGCAGCTTCATGAAGCTGGGCCGGGTGTTCTGGAAGGCAGGCGATCAGGCGCTGATTGATGGCGCCGTGGTCAACGGCTCGTGGCGGCTGGTGGTGTCATCTACTACTACGCGCTGGTCATGATTCTGGGTGTGTTCGCGCTCATGGCGTATTTCGTGTGGCGCAGCCACTAGGAGAACAAGAAAAATGGCTTGGTTGAGTCTCGCGATCTGGGTGCCCATCGTGGCGGGCATCCTGCTGCTGCCCCTGGGCAAGCCAGGGCAGGCCAATCTGGTGCGCTGGCTGGCGCTGGCCGGCGCAGTGCTGGGCCTGCTGGTGACGCTGCCGCTCTATACCGGCTTCGACACCGGCACGGCGCAGATGCAGTTCGTCGAAAAAACGCCCTGGATTGCTGCCTTCAACGTGCATTACCACCTGGGCATCGACGGCCTGTCGTTCTGGTTCGTGCCGCTGACGGCCTTCATCACCGTCATCGTCGTGATCGCCTCGTGGGAGAGCATCACCGAGCGCGTCAATCAGTACATGGGCGCGTTTCTGATCCTCTCGGGCCTGATGGTGGGCGTGTTCACCGCGCTGGACGGCATGCTGTTTTACGTGTTCTTCGAGGCCACGCTGATCCCGATGTACCTGATCATTGGCGTCTGGGGCGGGCCGCGCAAGATCTACGCCGCGTTCAAGTTCTTCCTCTACACCCTGTTGGGCTCGCTGCTGACGCTGGTGGCGGTGATCTATCTGTACAACGTCTCAGGCGGCAGCTTCGACATCCTGACCTGGCATGCCCAGCCCCTGTCGCTGTTGGAGCAAAGCTGGATCTTCTTTGCCTTCTTTGCCGCCTTCGCCGTGAAGATTCCGATGTGGCCGGTGCACACTTGGCTGCCTGACGTGCACGTGGAAGCGCCCACCGGCGGCTCGGCCGTGCTGGCGGCCATCATGCTCAAGCTGGGCGCCTACGGCTTTTTGCGCTTCTCGCTGCCGATTGCCCCCGATGCCGCGCAGGAATACGCCTGGCTGATGATTGCGCTGTCGCTGATTGCGGTGATCTACGTGGGCCTGGTGGCCATCGTGCAGGAGGACATGAAAAAGCTCGTGGCCTACTCCTCGGTGGCGCACATGGGCTTCGTCAGCCTGGGCTTTTTCCTCTTCAACCAGCTGGGCATGACTGGCGCGTTGGTGCAGATGATTGCGCACGGCTTCGTCTCGGCCGCGATGTTCCTGGCCATCGGCGTGCTCTACGACCGCATGCACACCCGTGAGATCGCCGCCTATGGCGGGGTGGTCAACACCATGCCCAAGTTTGCCGCCTTCGCACTGCTGTTTGCCATGGCCAATGCCGGCTTGCCTGCCACGGCCGGCTTCATCGGCGAGTGGATGGTCATCCTGGGCTCGGTGCAGCACAGCTTCACCGTCGGCATCCTGGCGGCCACGGCGCTGATCCTGGGCGCCTCCTATTCGCTGCTGATGTACAAAAAGGTCTACCTGGGCGATGTGCGCAACGACGAGGTGCGCGCGCTGCAGGACATCAATGCGCGTGAAATGCTGGTCATGGTCGTGCTGGCCGTGTGCGTGCTCTACATGGGCATTCACCCCAAGCCCTTCACCGACGTGATGGACGCCTCCGTCGCCCAGCTGCTGGCCCACATCGCGCAGGCCAAGCTGCAGTAATTGCCCAGAAGAGAGTTTTACGATGATTGACAGATATAGCTGGGTGGCCGTGTATCCAGAGCTGGTGCTGATGGTCATGGCCTGTGCCATCACGCTGGTGGACCTGAAGGAAAAACAGCGCCTGCGCCCGAGCACGCACTGGCTGACGCTGGCCACGCTGGCCGTGGTGGCCGGCATGAACTTCACCTACGCCAGCCAGGGCAATACCTTGTACGGCTTTGGCAACATGATGGTGGTGGACTCCATGGCCAGCTGGCTCAAGGGCTTTGCCGCCGTCAGCGTGCTGGTGGCGCTGGTCTATGCGCGCCCCTATTCGGCCTCGCGCGACATGCTGCGCGGCGGCGAGCTGTTCTCCCTGTCCCTGCTGGCGCTGCTGGGCATCGACTTCATGATCTCGGGCAACAACCTGCTGCTGCTGTATCTGGGCCTGGAGTTGCTGACGCTGTCGAGCTATGCGTTGGTGGCCCTGCGCCGCGATGACAGCCAGGCCACCGAGGCGGCGATGAAGTACTTCGTGCTCGGCGCCATGGCCAGTGGCTTTTTGCTCTATGGCATGTCCATGCTCTACGGCGCCACGGGCTCGCTGGACATCGGGGAGATCTTCCGCGTCATCAACCAGGGCCTGTTCGAGCACAAGCAAGTGCTGGTCTTCGGCCTGGTGTTCATCGTCGCCGGCCTGGCTTTCAAGCTGGGGGCCGTGCCCTTCCACATGTGGATCCCCGACGTTTACCAGGGCGCGCCCACGGCCGTGACGCTGCTGATCGCCTCGGCGCCCAAGCTGGCCGCCTTCGGCATCGTCATGCGCATGCTGGTCGATGGCCTGCTGCCGCTGGCCACCGATTGGCAGCAGATGCTGGGCATTCTGGCCATGGCCTCGCTGTTCATCGGCAACCTGGTGGCCATTGCGCAGAAAAACCTCAAGCGCATGCTGGCCTACTCCACCATCTCGCACGTGGGCTTCATTCTTCTGGGGTTGATGTCGGGCGTGCAGGGCGGCGAATTCAATGCCGACAGCGCCCAGGCCGCCTACGGCTCGGCCATGTTCTACGTGGTGACCTACGTGCTGACCACGTTGGCCACCTTCGGCATCATCATGCTGCTGGCCCGCGAAGGCTTCGAGGCTGACCAGATCACCGACCTGGCCGGCCTGAACCAGCGCAGCCCGCTGTATGCAGGCATCATGGCCTTGTGCATGTTCTCCATGGCCGGCATCCCGCCGCTGGTGGGCTTTTACGCCAAGTTCGCTGTGCTCCAGGCTCTGCTGGCCACGGGTTCGAGCCTGCACATTGCGCTGGCAGTCTTCGCTGTCATCATGTCGCTGATCGGCGCCTTCTACTACCTGCGCGTGGTCAAGGTCATGTATTTCGACGCCCCCGACATCCAGGCCCGCCCGCTTGAGGCCGGCTGGGACGTGAAGCTGGTGCTGACCGCCAATGGCGCGCTGATGCTGCTGCTGGGTTTGTTCCCCGGCGGGCTGATGGCCATTTGCGCCCAGGCCGTGCTCGACGCCTTGCGCACTTGAGGCAGTGGCACGGGATTGGCCTGGCCAGTCAAAGATTGCATCCCTTCGCGCAACCCCTGCAGCACCGCGCGGTGCCTGGCAGGGGTTTTTGCTTCACAATCGGATTTGGCTGGCACGACGCCCCGAAGCGTTCTCGCGCAGGCAAGGCCAGTGTCTACGCCAGGAGTTGGCATCCATGAAAGTTTTCGATCTGCGCTGCGCGCATGGGCATGTGTTTGAAGGCTGGTTCGCCTCGAATGAGGACTATCAGTCGCAGTGCCAGCGCGGCCTGTTGCAATGCCCGGTGTGCGGCAGCGCGCAAATCGACAAGCTGCTCAGCGCGCCGCATTTGAAGGCCAAAAGCAACCGCCAGTCCAGCGGCGCGCAGCAGCAGTTGCCAGCGGGGGCCGAGCAGGCAGCCAGTCAGGCAGAAGTGCATACACCCGGCCTGGGCGCGCAGCAGATCATGGCCGAGCAGCGCAAACGCCAGGCTCAGTGGCTGAGCCAGGCGCGCGCCATGCTGAAAAATGCCGAAAACGTCGGCGAGCGTTTTGCCGCTGAGGCTCGCCGCATCCATGACGGCCAAGCGCCAGAGCGGCCCATCCACGGCCAAGCCAGCCTGGGGCAAATGCTGGAATTGCTCGACGAAGGCATCCCCGTGCTGCCCCTGCCCGAAGGGGCGGACGAGCCATTGCAGTAGGCGGCAGGAGACGACAGGCTTGCTCCTCGCGGGCAGCCTGCCTGCAGCCGTTCGTCAGTCTTGGCCGGTGCTGGCCGCCTTGGTGGCCGTCTTGGTGGCTTGGCCCTCGCTGCCAGCCTCGGGCGCGGGCTGGGCGGCCTCGCTGCCCGGGGCGGGTTGGGCCGTGGCCTCTGCGGCCGCACTGGCTGGGGGCAAGGGCGCGCTGGGGGCGGCGATGCTGGGCTGGCCCAGCAAAATGGCCAGGTTTTGCGCGATCACGTCACGCAACTGGCGGCGGTCGACGATCATGTCGATGGCGCCTTTTTCCAGTAGGAACTCGGCGCGCTGAAAGCCCTCGGGCAGTTTGACGCGTACGGTCGATTCGATCACGCGCGGCCCGGCAAAGCCGATCAAGGCCTTAGGCTCGGCGATGACCAAATCGCCCATGAAGGCAAAGCTGGCGCTGACGCCGCCCATGGTGGGGTCGGTCAGCACGCTGACGAAGGGCAGGCGCTGCTGGGCAAAGTGCGTCAGCGCGGCATTGGTCTTGGCCATTTGCATCAGCGACAGCAGCCCTTCCTGCATGCGCGCGCCGCCCGTGGCGGTAAAGCAAATGAAGGGCACTTTTTTGTGCAGCGCGGCCTGCACGGCGCGCACGAAGCGCTCGCCGACCACGCTGCCCATGCTGCCGCCCATGAAGTCGAACTCGAAGCAAGCGGCCACGACCGGCAGGCCATGCAGGGTGCCGCCCATGGCAATCAACGCATCGCTCTCGTTGGTGGCTTTGTGCGCTTCTTTCAGGCGCTCAGGGTATTTGCGGCTGTCCTTGAACTTGAGCGCATCCAGCGGCGTGACCTCCTGGCCGATTTCGTAGCGGCCCTGCTCGTCCAGAAAAGCCGCCAGGCGCTGGCGCGCGCCAATGCGCTGGTGGGCGCCGCAGTGTGGGCAGACGTTGAGGTTTTTCTCCAGGTCGGCGCGGTAGAGCACGGTTTCACATTCCGGGCACTTGGACCACAGGCCCTCGGGGATTTGGTGGCGCGAGCTGGTTTCCGTGCTGCGAATCAGCCGGGAGGGAATGATTTTGTCAAGCCAGGACATGCGGGAAAAATGGTCGTCGGGGAAAACGGCGCGGCTGCGGCGCGGCCCTTGCAGTGTGGCCGGCAGGTGCCGCGCCTGGGCAGCTTCGGCGCGCGCCGAGCCTGGAGGAACGCTCCGGGCAAACCCCAGGAAGCAGGGCGCGCGGGCGCCCGATTGTAGTGAAACTATGGCCTGCGCTGGCGGCCGGCCAAGCCGGGCTGGCCGCTGCAGGGCAGGGCGCTTCATTCCTGCGCGTCGCCCTGGGGGCCTTCGGGCCTGGCGGCAATGCGAAACTGCTCGCTGGCCCAGGCGCCCATGTCGATGCGCTGGCAGCGTTCGCTGCAAAACGGCCGCCAGGGATTGCTGGGCGCAAAGCGTGCGGGCTGTTGGCACTGGGGGCAGGCCACGATGGGGCCGGCGTCGGCGGGCTGCCCGCTGGCACCAGATGGGCCAGGGGGTGAGGATGGCTGGCTCATGGCAAGGGATGGTGGGGTGGGGCGCTGAAGTCCAGGCGGCGCTTACAGGCCGCAAATGGCCACTTCCAGCGACAAGTCCTTGTGCGCGGGCGTAGGCTTGCCTTCGAGATTGGGTTCCATGAAGCGCACGGAGACCAGCAGGCGGTTGGCGCTGATCTCGGGCGTGACGTCATCGCGCGGATCGACCCACAGGCGCAGCAACTGAAAGCCCCGGGTGGGGGGCAGGTTTTGCTGGAATTGCCCGCGGGTGACGGCCACGCGGTGCGCAGTGCCGGTGTCGCGCACCAGCTTGAGCAGCAGGAAAACGGTATCGGCCACGGGCGTGAGGCTGTTGGCCCAGGTCTCCAAATCGCGCAGGCGGGTGGCCGACGGGCGGTGCTTCCAGTGGTGAAACAGCGGCAGGTCGAAGTTGCAGGTGCCGCCCGGGATGCCCATGCGGCTGCGCACGGTGTTGAGCCACTCGTTGTCGGCAATGAGTTGGCCGGGTTTGCCGGGCATGGTGGTGAGGTTTTTGGCGCAGTAGTCGATGCGGGTGAAGATGCGCTCGAGCACGCCGTGGTCGATGTCGGGATAGTCCTTGTAGATCTGCAGCGCGGCGCGCTGGCGCTCCAGATCCTTGAGCATGTCGGTTTTCAGATCCGTGCGCGAGGCCACCTCGATGGCTTCGAAAATGGTTTGCAGCGCGTATTGGTGGTCGGTCACGTCGGAGCGGTTGAGCAGCTCCTGCAGGCGCAACAAGAGGTATTCCAGACGCAGATAAGTCCGGATGCGCTCGTTGAAGGGGTATTCGTACAGGATCACGACGGTGGCGGTGAAAGCTGGGCGGTATGGCTGCTTGCGCCCGGTGGCGCCAGGGGCTGGCTTATAGGGCGCACCCTGGTGGGGATCAATGGGGGCTCTTGATGTTCTCTTTGCAAGTCGTTGATTCTAGTGTGCTGCCGCGCAAATACCTACACATCAAACCGCGCCTGTTGGGGCCTGCAGGGGCTGGGCCGCAGCGTCAGGGCTGGGCCTTGCCCGCGCCGCCGTTCTCAAAAGGCTGGCCATGCAAGCGCATGCCCGCGGCAATGCCGCGCTGGGCAAACCAGCCTTGGTTCATCTCCAGCACATAGCGCACCGGTTGCGCCGAGCAGTGTTGCTCGGTGCTCAAGGGCTGCATGTCGGCCAGATTGACCACCGTGCCATCGTCGGCCAGAAAAGCAGCCGTCAAGGGCAGCGGCGTGTTTTTCATCCAGAAGCACTGCACGCCGGCCTGCTCGAAGATGAACAGCATGCCTTCGTGCTGCGGCATGCTGGCGCGGAACATCAAGCCAATCTGGCGCTGCGCAGGGGTGCTGGCCACCTGGGCGTCGATGCGGTGCATGTTGAACGACAGCGCCAGCCGGGGCAGATTCAGCTGTGGCTGGTCTGGGGCCTGCGGCGCTTGCGCCTGCAGCGCGGCCGGCAGCGCCAGCGCCAGGGCCAGGGCCAGCGCCGCTGCATTGGCGCGGTGCAACAAAGTGGGCGTGTGTTTCAAAAGCATGGCAAAACGCGTGCGGTGTGTGATCTCGCTGGGGCGGCATCGTAGCGGCAGTTGCGCGGCGTGCGCCGCAGCGCGGACGTAAAAACTTGTACGGCGCGCGCGAGGCAGGGGCCGCCTGCCGGGCGTGGCCGCGCTTTGCGCGCCTCGCAGCCCATCCCAGACTGCTGCTTGTTTCACGCACGTTGAGATTTTGAACAGGCCCTAAAATCTGGCGCCATGAATGTTCCAGAAGCCTCCAACCAGCCCATCAAGCCCCCGGCGCCGCCCACGGTGTTGCCGTTGCAGGAAGAAGAAACTGCGGTGCTGGAGCGTCAGCTGCACCGGCCCAAGCAGCCGCCGCTGTATCAGGTGGTGATGATCAATGACGACTTCACGCCCATGGAATTCGTCATTGCCGTGCTGCAGGAGTTTTTTGGCAAGAACCGCGATATGGCCACGCAGATCATGCTCAAGATCCACCTCGAAGGCCGTGGCGTCTGCGGGGTGTATCCGCATGAGATCGCCGAGACCAAGGTCGATCAGGTCATGGGCGCGGCGGCCAGTGCGGGCCACCCGCTGCAATGCCTGAGCGAGCCGCTGGCCCCATAG
>JAUMYI010000284.1 GCA_030528705.1 Comamonadaceae bacterium
AGCGCACCGAGGTCACCAAGATCGAAATCCAGCAGCGCGTCAACGTGCAAATCGTGGCCAACAAAACTCTGGAGACGCCCAACTACCGCCTGGAGCGCCTCAAGGTTGACGACAGCCGCCTGGACAACCCCGAGGCCAGCTACAAACTGGCCGAAGAAATCGAAGACCCGCTGGCCACCTCGCGCCGCTCCAAGGAGCCCACCAATCGCCAAACCCCGCTCATCAAGAGCGTGTTGCCCGATGCCCCGCCGCCTGCGGCGACCAAGCCAGAGCCCGTGGCGGCGGCAGCCCCGGCGGTCTCGGCCAGCCTGGGCAGCGCCCTGGCCGGCTGGGTGGAGCGCCTGAAGACCTTGTTCGGCTTTGGCGCGCCAGCCGCCCCTGCCGTGCAGCCCCAGGCCCAGCCTGAAGAAGGCGGCAAGAGCAGTGCGGCGCGCAGCGGCGAGCGCCGCCGCAGTGGCGGCGAACGCAGCGAACGTCGCAGCGGCGAGCAGCGCGGCCGTAGCCAGCGCAGCAGCAATGGCCAGAGCGGGCGCGGCGGCAACGGGCGTCAGGACGGCATCGGCGCGGCTGAAGCCCCGCGCCAGGAGCGCGGCGAACGCCGTGGCGGCGAGCGTGCTGGCCGCGAGCGCGGCCAGGAACGCGCCGAGGCCATGCGCCAGCCTCAGCGCCCACGACGCGAAGCCACGCTGTCTGAAGGCAGCGCCGCGCTGGACGCAGAAAACGGCCAGCGCAGCCGCCGCCAGCCACGCGCCGAGCGCGAGCCGGGCGCACGCGATGAGCAGCTGCGCAGCCCCTTGAGCGCCGACGCTGGCGCCACGGCAGCCAGCCTGCCGCTGGCCGATGCCGCCGCTACCGATGCGCAGGCTGCCGCCCTGCAGCGCAACGCCGCCGAAGGCAGCGAAGCCGAAGGCCAAGGCCAGGAGCGCCGCGAACGCCGCCAACGTGACCGCTACGGCCGCCATCGCCGCCGCCAGGACCGCGACAGCGCCCCAGCCGATGCAGCGCAGGCAAGCGGGGCGCAGGAGCAGGGCGAACAGGCCCAGGCAGACTGGGCCGAGCAGCCAGACTCGCCTGCGCCGCAAGAGCCTGCGCCGCGCCGCCGCAGCTATTTCGACCGCGTCGCGCAAGACGACACTGCGCCCCAGGCCGAGCCAGCGCCGCAGACCGCCGCTGCGGAAGCCGCCGCTGCTGCCCCTGCCTTGACCGTGGAGCCCGCCCAACCCCAGGCCACAGCCGAGCCAGTGAACCAGCCCGCGCCACAGCCGGTTACGCAACCTGCGCCCGAGCCCGCCGCACAGGCTCCGGCGCCAAGCTTGGCGCAGCCCTTCGTGCTGGATCTGCCGGCCCTGTCGCACATCGTTGCCACGGCCGGGCTCGATTGGGTGCATTCCGATGCCGACAAGGTCGCGCGCGTGCAGGCCGAAATGGCCGCCGCCCCCAAGCCCGTGCACGTGCCGCGCGAGCGGCCGCCGGTGCCGGTGCTCGACCAGGGCCCGCTGGTGCTGGTCGAAACGCGCAGGGACCTGCGCCAGCAGCAATACCCGTTCGATCAAGCTGCGCATGGCGTCCAGGACTGCGCCGAGCAGGTCTGAACCAAGAAGGGAGTGCAGCCATGCTGTTTCTGCTCTCGCCAGCCAAGTCGCTGGATTACGACAGCCCGGTGGATGCGGCCTTGCCCGCCACCGAGCCGCAGTTCATGCCCCAGTCGGAGCAACTCATGCAGGTGCTGCGCGGGAAAAACGCCGCGCAGCTGGCCCAGCTCATGGGCATCAGCGACAAGCTGGCGCAGCTGAACGTGCAGCGCAATCAGGCCTGGCAGCGGCAATGCACGCCGCAGAATTCGCGCCAGGCCGTGCTGGCCTTCAACGGCGACGTCTATGAGGGCCTGCAGGCCGCCAGCCTGAGCGCCCAGGATCTGGACTGGGCGCAGCAGCACCTGCTGATTCTCAGCGGCCTGTATGGCGCGTTGCGCCCGCTGGACAGCCTGCAGCCCTATCGGCTTGAAATGGGCACGCGCCTGCCCGTGGGCCGGGCCGAGAACCTCTACCAGTTCTGGGCTGAGCCGCTGGCCGAGTACCTGGCGCAGCGCCTGCAGCAGCAGAAAACGCCGCTGATCGTCAACCTGGCATCGAACGAGTATTTCAAGGCAGTTGATCGCCGCCGCCTGAAGGCGCAGGTGGTGGACTGCGTCTTCTACGACGAAAAAGGCGGGCAGTACAAAATCATCAGCTTCCTGGCCAAGCGCGCGCGCGGGCTGATGGCGCGCTTTGCCATCGAGCAGCGCGCCGAGCGCCCCGAGCAACTGCAGGCCTTCGCCAGCGAAGGCTATGCCTTCGATGCCCAGGCATCCAGATCCGATCAGCTGGTGTTTCGCCGCCCGCAGGCGGCCCGTCCGGCCCAGGCATAGAGCGTGTGATGCACTTTGCGCTCCCCCGCGCTGGCCCCAAAACCGTGT
>JAUMYI010000285.1 GCA_030528705.1 Comamonadaceae bacterium
ATGGGCACGATGCCCAGCTCCATGGCCAGGCGCACGTTGGAGGTGCCCTTGAACCACTGCGGGGTTTGCTCGGCGAAGGTCTTGACCACGTGGTGCTGCCAGTCGCGCGAGTAGCGCCGCCGCACGCCGAAATCGAACAGCTCGAAGGGGTGGCGCAGCGCCGCCTCGCGCCCCAGGGTCTTGAGTTCCTCGACCTTGACGGCCAGGCGCTTCTTGCCCTCGGCCAGCGCGGCCTGGGCGTCGAACTGGCGGAAGTACAGCTCGTTGACGATGGCCAGCACGAAGATCTCGAAGGCCATGACGTGCACCTGCGGGCCTGTGGCCTCGATGTGCAGATCATCGCCCTCGGCATGGGCGCGGATGAAGGCGCGCTGGAACTGGAAGATGCGCAAGAAGTCGATGAAGTCCGACTTGATGAAGCGCAGCGCGCCCAGATAGCGCAATTCCTGCTCGGTAAAGCGCAACTGGCAGAGGTGATCGAGCTCGCGGTTGACCGCATCAAGCAGGCCGCTGAGCGCGATCTTGGGCGGCTTGCGGCAGACGAAGCGGTACTGGGCCTGCACCTGCGGATGCCGGTGCAGCATGGCCTGCCACATGGTGAACTTGTACAGGTCGGTATCAAGCAGGCTGGTGATGATCGGGCTGGACATGGCGGCAGCTCCTGGGCATGGCGGCGCACCAGCGCCACCAGCCATTCATTCGGTTGGGCACGAAGCCGGCGGCCAAGGCCCGCAGGCCGTGGCCGCCCGGCGCGGCTTCTTGGGGCAGGCTCAGTACTGGTACACGCCGCGCTTGGTCTTGCGGCCCAGGTAGCCGGCGGCAACCAGCTCGCGCAGCAGCGGCGCGGGGCGGTACTTGCTGTCGCCAAACTCCTCCAGATACACCTCCATCACGGCCAGGCACACGTCCAGGCCGATCAGGTCGGCCAGCGCCAGCGGGCCGATGGGGTGGTTGGCGCCAAGCTTCATGGCCTCGTCGATGGCCTCGGGCTCGGCCGAGCCTTCGGCCAGCACGAAGAAGGCCTCGTTGATCATCGGCACCAGGATGCGGTTGACGACAAAGCCCGGCGCGTTCTTCACCGACACCGGCGTTTTGCCCAGGGTGCGCGCCAGCTCGGTGACGGCATCGTGCGTGGCATCGCTGGTTTGCAGGCCGCGGATGACCTCCACCAGCGCCATCATCGGCACCGGATTGAAGAAGTGCATGCCGATGAATCGCTCGGGCTCGCGCGTGTGCGCGGCCAGCTTGGTGATCGAGATCGACGAGGTGTTGGAGGCCAGGATGGTGCCCGGCGCGGCCACGTCCTCGACCTGCTTGAGGATCTTGAGCTTGAGCTCGTAGTTCTCGGTGGCGGCCTCGATGATGATCTGCGCCGGCTTGAGCGCGGCGTAGTCCGTCGCGCCCTGCACGCGCCCCACGATGGCGGCCTTGTCGGCCTCACTGATCTTGTCCTTCTTGACCAAGCGATCCAGGCTGGCGCCGATGGTGGCCAGGCCCTTGTCCACCGCCGCCTGGGAAATGTCCACCATGATGGCTTGCAGCCCTGCTGCGGCCACTGCCTGTGCAATGCCGTTGCCCATGGTGCCTGCGCCGATGATGCCTACTGTCTGGATGCTCATGTTCGTACTGCCTGTTGTCTTGCCGCTGGCAAGGGTTGAAGAAAGAAGGGGAAAACCGCGCCATCACGGTCAAGGCGCGATCAAGGCTCGACCTTGCGGGCGTCGTGCAAAGCCCTGGCGCCACAGAGCGCCCGCGCGGGCCGCCGCCCGGCCCGCCGGGACTTTACACTACGCAGCCCGCTGCAGCGGCCATCGCTGCCTGTGCAGCGCCCGCTCGTGTCCCGCACGCGCCCGGCCCGCCCTGCCCCACTCGCCACCGCCACGCCATGCCCAGCCCCGCCGACTTGCACCAGCCCGAACTCGACCCCCGCGCCTTTTTGCGCCAGCACATCCGCACCGTGCCCGATTGGCCCAGCCCGGGCGTGCAGTTCCGTGACATCACGCCCCTGCTGCAAAAGCCGCAGGTGTTTCGCGTGCTCATCGACGTGCTGGTGCAACGCTACAGCGCCGCTGGCATGCGCCCGGACGTGGTCGCCGGGCTGGACGCGCGCGGCTTCATCATCGGCTCGGTCGTGGCCTATGCGCTGAACGTGGGCTTCATCCCCATCCGCAAGAAAGGCAAGCTGCCCTTCACCACGGTGGAGGAAACCTATGAGCTCGAATACGGCAGCGCCACCGTCGAGCTGCACACCGACGCCGTGCACCAGGGCCAGCGCGTGTTGCTCATCGACGACCTGATCGCCACCGGCGGCACCATGATGGCCGGCATCAAGCTGCTCGAACGCCTGGGCGCGCAGGTCATGGAATGCGCCGTCATCGTCGATCTGCCCGAGCTGGGCGGCTCGGCCAAGGTGCGTGAGCGCGGCACGCC
>JAUMYI010000286.1 GCA_030528705.1 Comamonadaceae bacterium
AATCCACCAGGAGCGTGCTGCGCGTGGATGATTCCTGCCCGGCTGGTTATGACACGAATTGGGCCAAATTCGGGCGCGTGACGATGGCGCAGGGCATGACTGATCTGGATACCTTTGTTGGCGCGCGTGCGCCGTTTGACCCCGCCGACCCGACCAAGAACGAGGTGCCCAAAGGCAGCGGCAGCAGCATCCGATCGGGCTGGTTCAAGTGGTACTACGCTTCTGGCGCCGGGAATATGGAGGAGTATTGGAGCATTACTGGCGGCGCAAGAACCTGGGATATTTTTGGCGACGGGCGGACGTTCTACCTGTGTGTTCAGCCCGGACTGAGCGCCACTGCGGCGCTCGTGCCCTATCACGCAGGAGACTTTGACAGCCTCCAATCTCCAGATGCCTTTGCGTCGCTCCTGACGGCGACAGAGCATGCAAGTGACCCTCAAACCCGGACAGGGGTCAATACTTCGGGCAGTTTGGCCAGCACTTATACAGACACTGGCAGGATGATGCTGCGCAGCTACCTTGGCGAAGGCGGGCCTGTGCGCTGCATGCAAAGGACGATCAGTGTTGCGAAAGCTGACTATTTTCAAAGTGGTTACATGAGTAACGTGCCCTTTCCGAACGGGCCTGGCAATGGGCTGTTGCTGCATCCGACATGGCTGCAACAGCACGATGGCCATATGCGGGGCAAGCTGCGCGGCATGTTCAGTGTGCTGAACAAGCAGACGCTGGGGCATCGTGCGGTGGTCGAGGGTGTTACTGGCCTGCCGGGGATGCGGGCGGCTTTGGTCAGCGTGCCTGTAGACAGGGATGGCGATAGAGGCTCTATCGCCTTCGACATCACGGGGCCTTGGTGATGAGCGCGCAAGCAATTCTGCTCGGGCCGTCGCTGGCGTCCATCCAGCTCAAAGGCGGCGGCTTGCTGCAAAAGCAGGCGCTGCCCTCGCATCTGATCTCCTGCGACGTGTACCGGGGCGGGCTGGGCTACGTCGCAGGCACGGTCAAAGAGCTGCCCAAGGGCGCACCCGAAGGCGGCGAGGTGCCCGTGTGGCGCAAGGTGCGCTTGCACGATCAGGCCTCGGGCAACCCGATTGCCGAAACATGGAGTGACCCCAAGACAGGCGTGTACCGCTTCGACTGCATCGACCCCGAGCGTGTGTACACCGTGCTGAGCTACGACCACACGGGCAAATTTGTCGCTGTTGCGGCCGATAGCCTGCGCCCTGAAAGGATGCCCGAATGAGCGCCCCGGCATTGGCCGTTTCGGCCGAGCTGCGCACGGCGCGTCTGCAGGGCATGCTGGCCTGGCTGGATGCGGGCGATGGCAACGCGCGCATCCGCATCATGGCAGGCGTGTGGCCTGGCGCGGGTGTGGATGGCGGCACGGAGCTGGCCAGCATTGAGCTGGACAAGCCCTGCGGCAAGGTCGAGGGCGGCGCGCTGGTGCTGGCCAGCAGCGGTGCGGCCAATAACCTTGTGGCTGCGTCTGGCGAGGCCCTGTGGGCGCGCATGGTCACGGCTGCAGGCCATTGGGCCTTTGACTGCGCCGTGGTGCCCAAAGGCGCGGACAAGGGCGGCTTGCAGATTGAAGGCGCAGCCACCGGCCCGGCCGATGGCGTGCTGCTCTACAAGGGCGGCAAGCTGCCCCCGGTGAGCTTGCGCCTGACGTGAGGCACGGGCAGAGGCAGACATGAGCGATCTGGTCTTCGGCCCCCAAGGCAAAGGCGGCGAAATCGTCTTTGGCGCAGACGCGGCCAAAGGCGCGAAGCTGGTCTTTACGCAAGAGCAGCGCAACAGCCCCGATCTGGTGTTTGGCGCGGACGGCACGGCCCAGCAAGGCGCGCCCGACCCAGCCTACGTCTATCTGGATGTCGATACCGGGGCCATCACCGCCGATCTGCACTTGGCCGTGGCCACGCCGGTCAGCGGCGAGATTGACTGCGGAGACATGGGGGCGGAGCTGCGGGCGAGGTGGGATAGCAACACCTATCGTTTCGAGGTGGCCCGCACCCGCGCGCTGTGGCAAGAGGGCTTGCTGCAACGCTGCGGCATGGGCGTGGCCTGGAGCAGCAGCCAACACCGGCTGTTGGGTGTGGATCAGCGCTGGCAGCAGGCAATGGCCGCTTTGGCTGGACTAGCCGGTGCCTGGCACGTGGCCAGCCGCCACCAGATGCAACACGACGTGCGTTGGCAGATGGGCACAAGCACGCAGACCTGCTCAGCCTGGCGCTGGCAGGCCGCCCAGCAACGCCGTTGCACCACCGCCGTGCGCCACCAGCAGGGCCAAGCCGCCAGCGGCAGCAGTGCCTTGCGTTGGCAAGGGGCCATCCGTCGGCAAGTGGCACCCGATGTGCGCTGGCAAATGGCTCAAGCCCGGCTGATCGGCTGGGCCACGCGCTTTGGGCCAGGCGCGGCCGTGGCCTTTGCCCCG
>JAUMYI010000287.1 GCA_030528705.1 Comamonadaceae bacterium
AGGCTCTTACACCAAAAACCCCCCTCTTCCTATACGGAAGTGGGGGGTTTGTTTTTGGCCAAATTTTTACGGAGTATCTCTTGTAGGAAGGACTGGGTGATCCACTATCATTGCGCCATCGGAACTCTTGGGCGTTGAATCCATGGATGTTGGATTGCCGCTAGATATGGAAACTCCACCTGAAGTTGTGCTGCGCATGGCAAGTGATGAGCGGGATTGGGAGTCTGTGCATGAGCTGTTTCTGGAGTATGCACAGGGCTTGTCCATTGATTTGGCCTTTCAGGATTTCGATGCTGAGCTGGCGTCATTGCCTGAGCGGTATGCACAGCCTGCTGGCTGTGTTGTGTTGGCCTTCGTTGATGGAATGTTGGCTGGATGCTGCGCTATGCGCGGGCTGGAATGCCCTGACTACCCCGATGCCAGCGAGATGAAGCGTTTGTACGTGCGCAGATTGTTTCGAGGCTTTGGTCTGGGGCGTCTGCTTGCACAGGCAGTGATGGAGCAGGCGGCCTTGGCGGGCTATGGCTGCATTCTGTTGGACACTCTTGATGAGATGGACGCAGCTCGCGCGCTCTATGAAGATTTGGGCTTCGAAGAAATCGAGCCCTATTACTACAACCCGCATCCTCAGGCGTTCTTTCTGCGGGCCAGTTTGGTTTGATGGCGCTTCAAGTCAACTGGCCGGGACATGGTCGCGAGGTTGGGTGCAGAGCCTTCTGCGCGACAGTCGCATAGAGGTTTGGCGCGAGAGCCAAGAGCATGTTGAGATTCAGCATCGCGGCAGTGCTTGGGGGCAAACCCCCGCAGCTGCTGCATTGAGTGTGTGCCCTTTGGTACACACGGTCGTTTCGCATCTGCGACTTTTGCTGCGAAAAGTCGCTGAGGAAAGACACAGGCACAGGGGCAGACGCTCTCCTGTCTGCCAATGCACGGCGCTTGGACTCCTGGCAGGCAAAGCCGCAGCAAACATGGAATGAGTTATGCAGTCTTCCCGTGCCGTTCCCACGGCCATGCTTCCCAGTGAGCGGCGAATCAGCCTAGTTCTTGCCGGTATTTTCGTGCTGCGCATGCTGGGCTTGTTCTTGGTCTTGCCGGTATTTACCTTGGCCGCTGCCGATTACCAGGGCGGGGACGATCCCCGCTTGATTGGGCTGGCGATGGGCATTTATGGGCTGACCCAGGCGCTGTTGCAGTGGCCTTTGGGCATGGCTTCGGACCGCTGGGGCCGCAGGCGTGTGATAGCCATGGGCCTGCTGGTGTTTGTGCTGGGCAGTGCCTGGGCGGCGTTGAGTCATTCGGTCTGGGGCCTAGTGGCTGGGCGGGCTCTGCAAGGGGCTGGGGCCATCTCGGCGGCCATGACTGCCTTGCTGGCGGATGAAACCCGCGAGGTTGTGCGCACCAAGGCCATGGCTTTGATCGGCATCAGCATCGGAGCCAGCTTTTCTTTGGCCTTGATTCTCGGGCCCTTGCTCGGGTCCAAGCTGGGGTTGAGTGGCTTGTTCTGGCTGATGGCGCTGTTGGCTTGCGTCGCGCTGCTGGCGGTGCTCAGGCTGCTGCCTACACTCAGAAGAAGCCAACAGGGTGAGCCTGTGCAGCAGATGGATCTGCCGGCCAATGCTGCAGAAACAGTGGCGCAGACAGGGGGCTGGGCACTGTGGCGCCTGAACCTGGGGGTTTTCGTTCTGCATCTGCTGCAAATGGCCATGTGGAGCGGTGTGCCTTTGCTGCTGCAGGATGCAGGCTTGGCCAACGCCGCGCACTGGCAGCTGTATCTGCCGGCCGTGCTGTTGTCGGTGCTGTGCTTTGGCGCGGTGTTTTCGCTGGAGCGCCGCGGGCGTTTGCAATGGGCGATGCGGTTGGCCATGGGCCTGATTCTGGCAGCGCAGTTGGCGCTGGCGACTTTCAGCCATTATTTCCATGCGCAGCTGACGGGCCAGGCCGCACTGTGGTTTTTGGGCGCGGTGCTGTTTGTGTTCTTTTGCGGCTTCAACGCGCTGGAGGCCCTGCAGCCCAGCCTGGTGTCGCGCCTGGCGCCGGCGGCGCAGCGCGGCTCTGCCATGGGGGTGTACAGCACCCTGCAATCGCTGGGCTTGTTTGCCGGTGGTGTTGTGGGGGGCGCACTGGTGGCTCATTGGGCAGAGGCCGGGCTGTTTGCGGCGACCGCGCTGATTGCCGCAGCCTGGTGCGCATTGACGCTCTGGTGCGAGCGCGCGCCGCAGCGCCACCCTGATGCGGGGCACCCTCAGCCGTAGCGCCGCTCCAGCGCGTCCCAGGCGGATTGCTTGTTTTGCTTGCCCTCTTGATGGGCATTGGGTTCCAAGTCGCTCGCCTACCACTGGTAGCGCAGGCTGGCCTGGGCGCTGCGGCCCTGGCTCCAGTAGCAGACGGTGGGGCCGTAGCAGCTGGCCACGTGGGCGCGGTTGGC
>JAUMYI010000016.1 GCA_030528705.1 Comamonadaceae bacterium
GTCGCGCCCCTCGCGGGCGCGTGAGTTGAAATGGCTACACGGTACTGCCAAACCGTACAAGTGCGTATTGCTCGTCTTACAAGCAATGAAATTGCCGTGCTTGTTGATCTCTTGGCATCACGGCAAAAAAGCGAGGCGGCGCTGGGCGGCGCGGCCTCACTGGCTGTGGCGCTTTGCGGTGCGCAGCTTTTATTGCGGCGTCCAGCCCGGCTGCAGCAGTTCGGCCACGACGCGCGCCACGCCCTGCTGCCAGGTCGGCATGGTCAGGCCAAAGGTGTGCTCGAAGTGTGTGGTGTCCAGGCGCGAGTTCAACGGCCTGGCAGCGGGTGTGGGGTATTCGCTGCTGGGGATGGGCACCAGTTGGGCGCGGGCTGTGGCTGGGTCGAAGCGGCGCGCCTGTTCGAAGATGTATTGCGCGTAGTCGAACCAGCTGGTGGCACCACTGGCCGTCAGGTGGTAGATGCCGCTGAAGGCCGGGCTGCCCTGCATGGCTTGCAGCAGGGCCTGCGCGGTGGCGTCGGCCAGCAGTTCAGCGCCGGTGGGCGCGCCGATCTGGTCGGCCACGATGCGCAGTTCTGGGCGCTGGGCGCCCAGGCGCAGCATGGTTTTGAGGAAGTTGTTGCCATGCGCGCCATAGACCCAGCTGGTGCGCAGGATGAGGTGCTTGGCGCCGCTTTGGGCAATGGCCTGTTCGCCGGCGAGCTTGCTTTGGCCATAGACGGACAGCGGGGCCGTGGCATCGCTTTCACGCCAGGGGGTGTGGCCGCTGCCGTCAAAAACGTAGTCCGTGCTGTAGTGCACCAGCCAGGCGTCTAGGGCGCTGGCCTCCTGGGCCAGCACCTGCGGCGCCACGGTGTTGATGGCGTGGGCTTGCGCGGCTTCGCTTTGCGCCCGGTCGACGGCGGTGTAGGCCGCGGCGTTGACGATGGCCTGCGGCGCGATGCGGCGGATGGCCGCGCGCAGCGCCTCGGGCTGGGCCAAGTCGCCGCCTTGCTGGGCATCGCTGCGCTCGGGCGCGATGACTTGGCCGAGCACGGCCAGGCTGCGCTGCAATTCCCAGCCGACCTGGCCGTTTTTTCCCAATAGCAAGATTTTCATGGTTGGATGCCCTCCTGTGCGCGGCCCGGCAAGGCCTTGCGGGGCCTTGCCAGCGCCACGGACTGCCCAGATCCGCTGGATTGCCCGCCGTGCAGAGATGATGAACAGGCGCTCGCGTTCAGGCCGCAGCGTATTGCTTGGCCAGCCAGTCGCGGTAGGCGCCGGTTTGCACGTTGCGCACCCAGTCGGCATTGTCCAGATACCACTGGACGGTTTTTTCGATGCCGCTGTCGAAGGTTTCAGCCGGGGCCCAGCCCAGTTCCTGTTGCATTTTGCGCGCGTCGATGGCGTAGCGGCGGTCGTGGCCGGGGCGGTCGGCCACGAAGCGGATTTGCGCGGCGTAGCTCAGGCCATCGGCGCGCGGGCGCAGCCGGTCGAGCAGCGCGCAGATGCGGCGCACGATGTCGATGTTGGCCATTTCGTTGTGCCCGCCGATGTTGTAGGTCTGGCCGGGCGTGCCCGCTTCGAGCACGCGGCGGATGCCGCTGCAATGGTCCTTGACGTAGAGCCAGTCGCGGATTTGCTGGCCGTCGCCATAGATGGGCAGCGGCTTGCCGGCCAGGGCATTGGTGATGACCAACGGGATGAGCTTTTCCGGGAAATGCAGCGGGCCGTAGTTGTTGCTGCAGTTGGTGGTCAGCACCGGCAGGCCGTAGGTGTGGAACCAGGCGCGCACCAGATGGTCGCTGGCGGCCTTGGTGGCGCTGTAGGGGCTGTTGGGCTCGTAGGGGTGCTGCTCGGTGAAGGCCGGCGCATCGGGCGCGAGCGTGCCGTAAACCTCGTCGGTGGAGACGTGCAGAAAGCGAAACGCCGCCTTCTCGGCCCCGTCCAGCGCGCTCCAGTGCGCGCGCGCCGCCTCCAGCAAGCGGAAGGTGCCCAACACGTTGGTGTGCACAAAATCCTCCGGGCCGTGGATGGAGCGATCCACATGGCTTTCGGCGGCAAAGTGCACGATGGCGCGCGGCCGGTGCTCGGCCAGCAGCCGGGCCAGCAACGCGGCGTCGGCAATGTCGCCCTGCACGAACCGGTGCCGCGCATCGCCTTGCAGCGTTGCCAAGTTCTGTAGATTGCCTGCGTAGGTGAGCTTGTCCAGCGTGAGCACCGGCTCACCGATGTGCTCGATCCAGTCGAGCACGAAATTGGCGCCGATGAAGCCGGCGCCGCCGGTGACAAGAATCATGTCAGTACACCTCCGCCTCGGGGTTGGTGCGCTCTAACTCGTAGCTGGCCGCCAGCATGGCCAGACGCCCGATGACGCCATACATATAGAAGCGGTTGGGCAAGGCCTCGCCGGGTTTGCCTTTGGCATCGAGCACGTGGCCGGGCTCGAAGCTCAGCGGCAGAAAGGTCGCCCCCGGCGCATTCAGGTTTTCCTCCGCACCCTTGCTGGCGTGGGTGCGGTAAAAGCCGCCCACCACGTAGCGATCGAGCATGTACACCACCGGCTCGGCCGTGGCGCCGTCAATGCTTTCGATGGTGGCCACGCCCTCCTGGATCAGCAAATCGCTGACCTGCTGGCCGTCCTTGATGACCGACATCTTGTTCTTGGTGCGGCGGTTGATGCTGTCCAGCTCGGCCGCGTCCTGCACCATCATCACGCCCATGCCGTAGGTGCCGTTGTCGGCCTTGATGGCCACGTAGGGCTTCTCGGTGATGCCGTATTCCTTGTATTTGCGCCGGATCTTGGCAAGCACGGCGCTGACGCCCTCCTGCAAGGCTTCGATGCCCTGGCCCTGCGCAAAATCCACCCCCGTGGCCTGGGCAAACACCGGGTTGATCAGCCAGGGGTCGATGCCCAGCATCTTGCCGAAGCTCTTGGCCACGTCGTCGTAGGCCTTGAAATGCTGGCTCTTGCGACGCACGCTCCAGCCAGCATGCAACGGCGGCAGCAGGAACTGCTCGTGCAGATCTTCCAAAATGCCCGGCGTGCCCGCCGACAGGTCGTTGTTGAGCAAGATCGTGCAGGGATCGAACTGCTTGACCTGCAGGCGGTGCTTGCTGCGGTTGACCGGCTCGAGCAACAGCTCTTCGCCATTGGCCAGCGTCACCGTCGTGTCTTCAGTGATCTCCGGGCTGATGGAGCCAATGCGCACGTTCAGGCCAGCGGCGCGGAAGATGCGCTGCAACTGCGCCACGTTGGCCAGGTAATAGGGGTTGCGGGTGTGGTTCTCGGGAATCAGCAGCAGATTGCGCGCCTCTGGGCAAATCTTCTCGATCGCCGCCATCGTCGCCTGCACCGCCAGCGGCAGCATCTCGGCCGTGAGGTTGTTCCAGCCGCCGGGGAACAAATTGGTGTCCACCGGCGCGACCTTGAACTGCGCATTGCGCACATCCACCGAGCAGTAAAACGGCGGCGTATGCTCCATCCACTCCAGACGGAACCAACGTTCAATGGCCGGCATGGACTCGAGAATGCGCTGCTCCAGCTCGCTGATCGGGCCAGTCAGTGCGGTGACGAGGTGGGGAACCATGGGCGTATGTCCTTCATGCATCAAAACCCGGCCATTGTAGTCAGCCCATGCCTTGCGCGATGGGCCACGCGCGCCCCATCGCGCGATGCGGTCAATGCCTGCCAACGCCCCCGCAGGCAAGGACGAAAGGTTCGGCAAGGGCCGCGGGCAAGCCCCTCTTGCTGCCGCCTGCACTCGGCGCCTGCGCAGACGGCAGCCCCCGGGCGCAGCGGCAACCATCAGTCGTAGCTGCGCGCGTCTTCGATGACCTTGCCGTCGTTGGGCAGGCTGCCCGGCGGCACCAGTTGCACCTCGCCGCGCAGCTTGGTGACTTCGCGGATGGTGTCGGCGATCTGGCCGGCCAGGCCGCCGGAGGTTTCGGTGGTTTCCACCAGCAGTTGCATTTGGTCGCTGGCCATGGCGCCGCTGACGACCAGGCGCGCCTTTTGCACCTGCGGGTAGCGCCGCGCGATCTCGGCCACTTGGGCCGGGTGCACGAACATGCCGCGCACCTTGGTGGTCTGGTCGGCGCGGCCCATCCAGCCCTTGATGCGGGTGTTGGTGCGGCCGGTGGGGCATTGGCCGGGCAGCACGGCCGAGAGGTCGCCGGTGCCGAAGCGGATCAGCGGGTAGTCCGGGTTCAGCGTGGTGACCACGACTTCGCCCACTTCCCCCTCGGGCACGGGCTCGCCGGTGCCGGGGCGCACGATTTCGACGATCACGCCTTCGTCGAGCACCAGGCCCTCGCGGGCGGCGGTTTCGTAGGCGATCAGCCCCAGGTCGGCCGTGGCATAGCACTGGTAGCCTTCGATGCCGTGCTGCTGCAGCCATTCGCGCAGCGAGGGCGGGAAGGCTTCGCCCGAGACCAGGGCTTTTTTCAGGCTGCCGATCTCCAGCCCCAGGGCCTGGGCTTTTTCCACCAGCAGTTTGAGGAAGCTGGGCGTGCCGGCATAGGCGGCCGGGCGCAGCTCGGCAATGGCCTGGGCCTGTTGCTCGGTCTGGCCGGTGCCGGCGGGGAAGACGGTGCAGCCCAGCGCATGGGCGCCGGTTTCCATCATCGAGCCAGCGGGCGTGAAGTGGTAGCTGAAGCTGTTGTGTACCAGCTCGCCCGCTTGCAGGCCGGCCGCGCGCAGCGCGCGCGCCATGCGCCAGTAGTCCACTGCCACGCCCTCGGGCTCGTAGATCGGGCCTGGGCTGGCGAACACGCGCCGCATGGCAGGGCCAAAGCCGATGGCGCTGAAGCCGCCGAACAGGTCTTGCGCGCGCTGGGCTTTTTGGCGCTCGAGCAGCTCGTACTTGCGCGTCACCGGCAGTTGGGCCAGGGCCTGGCGGCTGGTGATGGCGCTGGCGTCCACGCCCTGCAGGATGTCTGCAAAGGCGGCGCTGCGGCGCTGGGCGTTGGCCACCTGGCCGGCCAGGGCCGCCAGCAAGGATTGCTCGCGCTCCTGCGGCGCGCGGGTTTCCAGGGAGTCCAGAGTGGGGCTGGTCATGCAGTCTCCAATCAAACGAGTCGGTGAGGGCGCTGGCGCATCAGGCCAGCCAACGCTTGCGCCGCTTGTAGCTCTTGATGTCGCGGAAGCTCTTGCGGCCTTCGCCGCCGATGCCCAGGTAGAACTCCTTGACGTCGGCGTTGTTGGCCAGCTCCTGGGCTGGGCCGTCCATGACGATGCGGCCCGATTCCATGATGTAGCCATAGTCGGCGTACTTCAGCGCCATGTTGGTGTTCTGCTCCGCGAGCAGGAAGGTGACTTTTTCCTTGGTGTTGAGGTCTTTGACGATGTGAAAGACCTCTTCGACGATCTGCGGCGCCAGGCCCATGGAGGGCTCGTCAAGCAGCACGATGGAGGGGTTGGCCATCAGTGCGCGGCCGATGGCGCACATCTGCTGCTCGCCCCCGGAGGTGTAGGCCGCTTGGCTGGTGCGGCGCGTTTTCAGGCGCGGGAAGTAGGTGTAGACCTTCTCCAGGTTGCGCGCGATCTCGGCCTTGTCGCTGCGGGTGTAGCTGCCCGTCATGAGGTTTTCTTCGATGGTCAGGTGGGCAAAGCAGTGCCGCCCTTCCATCACCTGCACCACGCCGCGCTTGACCAGATCGGATGGCGAGAGGTTTTCGATGCGCTCGCCGCGCAGCTCGATGCTGCCTTTGGTGACTTCGCCGCGCTCGGCCTTGAGCAGGTTGGAGATGGCGCGCAGCGTGGTGGTCTTGCCCGCGCCGTTGCCGCCCATGAGGGCGACGATGCTGCTCTCGGGCAGGGCCAGCGAGACGCCCTTGAGCACCAGGATCACGTGGTTGTAGATGACCTCGATGCCGTTGACATTGAGCACGATGGGGGCGGTGGTGGATGCGGCGTCGTTCATGTGAGAAAACCTCGTCGTCGAAATGGCCCCGCGGCAGCGGCGGGGCAATGCGTGCCAGCGGCTGGGCAGGCCAGCGCCTGCCCAGTAGCCATCAAGCCCGCTTAGCTGCAGTCGGATTCAGGGCGCACGGGCACCTTCTTCTCGTCGGCGTAGCGCTTGGCGGTGGCGTCCACCAGCGGCTTGATGCGGGCCTCGTCGGCCTGAATCCAGTCGGTGGTGTAGCCCCAGGCCTTGCCGTCCCAGGTGTGGATGCGCGCCTGCATGTTGCCCATGTGGTCCTTGCAGCTGGTCTTGATGGGGCGCAGCACGCCCTTGAAGCCCAGCGCATCGAGCTTGTCCTGCGTCAGATCCAGGTTTTCCAGGCCCCAGCGCACTTGCTCGCCCGTCATGACCTTGCCCGTGCCGAATTTTTCCTGCGCGGCGCGGATGCCTTCCACGCCGATCATGGCGCTGAAGATGCCGCGCAGGTACAGCACGTCGCCCACTTCTTCTTTCGGGCCGGTGCCCTGGCCCTTGTCGTGCAGCGTGGCCAGGATTTCCTTGACGATGGGCGAGTTCTTGTCGGCCGAGTGCATCAGCGTCACGGCGTTGTAGCCCTTGGCGCCCGCGCCCACGTCCTTCACGTCAGGCTCGGCGCCGGCCCACCACACGCCGTACATCTTCTCGCGCGCATAGCCGGTGGCCTGCGCTTCCTTCAGGGCGGTGGAGTTCATCACGCCCCAGCCCCACAGCAGCACGTAGTCGGGGCGGTCGCGGCGCACTTGCAGCCAGGTGGCTTTCTGCTCCACGCCAGGCGCGGTCACGGGCAGCAGTTGCAGCGTGAAGCCTTGCTGCTTGGCCATTTCCTGCAGCAGCGGGATGGGCTCCTTGCCGAACGGGCTGTCGTGGTAGACCAGCGCGATCTTCTTGCCCTTGAGCTTGTCCATGCCGCCTTCCTTGTCGGCAATGGCCTTCATGATGACGTCAGCGGCCACCCAGTAGGTGCCGCCCAGCGGGAAGTTCCACTTGAACACCATGCCGTCCTGGCTCTCGCTGCGGCCATAGCCGGTGGTGATCAGCGGCACCTGATCCACAGGGGCTTTCTCGGTCAGCGCGAAGGTCGCGCCGGTGGACCAAGGATGCACCAGCGCCGCGCCGCCGCCCTTGGTTTTCAGGCGCTCGTAGCACTCCACGCTGCGCGCCGTGTCGTAGCCGGTCTCGCATTCTTCGAAGGCGATCTTCACGCCGTTGACGCCGCCCTTGGCGTTGATGTACTTGTAGTAGTCGACCATGCCGTTGGCGATCGGCGTGCCGTTGGCGGCGTAAGCGCCGGTGCGGTAGGTGAGCACCGGGATGAACTGCTCCTGCGCCATGGCAGCAGGCGCGGCCAGCGACGCGGCCACGGCAACCGCAGCGGTGATCAGGTTCAGGGAAAGTTTCATGGTTTGTCTCCTTTGAGGGGGGTGAAAAGAGCCGGGCGCGGCGCAGGCAGCGCCCGCCCATGCCAAGGCAAGCAATCAGTGCGGGAAGGGCCAGACGCGCAGTTTCTGCTTGGCCGTGGACCAGAGCTTGGCCAGGCCGTGCGGCTCGACGATGAGGAACCACACAATCAGCGCGCCGAAGATCATCAGCTCGGCGTGCGAGACGGCGGTGGTGGAGAACTCCACCCCCACCAGGCCCGCCAGCACCGGCAGGATGCGCGTGAGCGCAATGGGCAGCACCACGATGAAGGCCGCGCCGAAGAAGCTGCCCATGATGGAGCCCATGCCGCCGATGATGACCATGAACAGCAGCTTGAGCGACATGGCCTCCAGCGAGAAGGCCGCCGGCTCCCAGGCGCCCAGGTAGATGAAGGCCCACAGCGCGCCGGCCAGGCCAACGATGAAGCTGCTGACGGCAAAGGCGCTGAGCTTGGCGTACAGCGGGCGGATGCCGATCACGGCGGCGGCCACGTCCATGTCGCGGATGGCCATCCACTCGCGCCCGGTGGCGCTGCGCACCAGGTTCTTGGCCAGCAGGGCAATGATGACCAGCACCGTCAGGCAAAACAGGTACTTGGCCACGGGCGAATCCAGCGGCAGGCCCAGCACCTTCAGGTTGGACACCGACACCGAGCCCGAGGGCGAATCCATGGTGAACCAGGTCACGCGCAGGAACATCCAGTCGGCGAAGAACTGCGCCGCCAGCGTGGCCACGGCCAGGTACAGGCCCTTGACGCGCAGGCTGGGCAGGCCAAACAGCACGCCGAACACCATGGCTGCAAGGCCACCGATGATGAGCGCCACCACCAGCGGCATGCCGGGAATGCGCATGTAGGCGTTGTAGGCCGCATAAGCCCCCATGGCCATGAAGGCGCCCGAGCCCAGCGAAATCTGGCCGCAGTAGCCCACCAGGATGTTCACGCCCAGCGCCGCCAGCGACATGATGACGAAGGGCAGCAGGATGGACAGGAACAGGTAGTCGCTGGCCAGCAGCGGCACGCCGATGAAGGCGAAGGCCAGGATCAGGCCGATGGCGATGCGGTCCTGGCGGATGGGCAGGATTTGCTGATCGGCCCGGTAACTGGTCTTGAACTGACCGTTTTCTCTGTAGAACATGCTTTAAGTCTCCTTGGAGCCTGTGTGTCACACACGATCAATGATCTTCTCGCCGAACAGCCCTTGTGGCCTGAACAGCAGGAACACCAGCGCCAGCACGTAGGCGAACCAGATCTCGATGCCGCCGCCCACGTAGGGGCCCAGGTAGACCTCGGAGAGCTTCTCGCCCACGCCGATGATCAGCCCGCCGATGATGGCGCCGGGCACCGAGGTCAGCCCCCCCAGGATCACCACCGGCAGCGCGCGCAGCGCCACCGTAGCCAGCGAGAACTGCACGCCCAGCTTGCTGCCCCAGATCATGCCGGCCACCAGGGCCACCATGCCGGCCACCGTCCAGACGATGACCCAGATGCGCGAGAGCGGGATGCCGATGGACTGCGCCGCCTGATGGTCGTCGGCCACGGCGCGCAGCGCGCGGCCCGTGCCGGTCTTCTGGAAAAACAGCGTCAGCAGCGCCACCAGCGCGGCGGCGATCAGCGCGGCAATCAGGTCTTCCTTGTTGACCAGCACGCCGCCGTCGAACATGGAATCCAGCACGAACACCGGATCCTTGGGCATGCCGATGTGGATGGAATAGATCTCGCTGCCAAAGATGGTCTGGCCCACGCCTTCGAGGAAGTAGGTGATGCCCAGCGTGGCCATCAGCAGCGTGGCGCCTTCCTGGTTGACCAGGTGGCGCAGCACCAGCCGCTCGATGAACCAGGCCACCACGAACATGATCAGCGCGGCGATCACGAAAGCGCCGATGTTGGCAAACCAAGGGTTGTCGATGCCCGTCCATTGGGGCAGCCACTCGGAAAAGCGCGCCATCGCCAGCGCGGCGAACAGCACCATCGCGCCTTGGGCGAAGTTGAACACGCCGCTGGCCTTGAAGATGAGCACGAAGCCCAGCGCCACCAGCGAATACAGCATGCCCGTCATCAGGCCGCCGAACAGGGTCTCAAGAAAAAATGCCATGATGGGTCTCCTTCGATTTCTTGCAGCCCCTGCTCAGTGCGACGTGCCCAGGTAGGCGCGGATCACGTCCTCGTTGTGCACGACTTCCGAAGGCGGGCCATCGCCGATCTTCTTGCCGTAATCGAGCACCACCACGCGGTCGGAGATGTCCATCACCACGCCCATGTCGTGCTCGATCAGCACGATGGTGGTGCCGAACTCCTCGTTCACGTCGATGATGAAGCGGCTCATGTCCTGCTTCTCTTCCAGGTTCATGCCGGCCATGGGCTCATCGAGCAGCAGCACCTGCGGCTCCATGGCCAGCGCGCGGCCCAAGTCCACGCGCTTTTGCAGGCCGTAGGGCAGCTGGCCCACGGGCGTCTTGCGGTAGGCCTGGATCTCCAGAAAGTCGATGATGTGCTCGACGAATTCGCGGTGGCGAATCTCCTCGCGCTCGGCCGGGCCCCAGCGCAGCGCCTGCAAGAAGATGTTGCTTTTGATCTTCAGGTTGCGCCCGCTCATGATGTTGTCGATCACGCTCATGCCCTTGAACAGCGCCAGGTTCTGGAAGGTGCGCGCCACGCCCATCTCGGCCACCTGGCGGCTGTTCATGTGGCTGAAGGTCTGGCCGCGGAAGGTGATGGAGCCCTCGCTGGGCGTGTACACGCCATTGATGCAGTTGAGCATGGAGCTCTTGCCCGCGCCATTGGGGCCGATGATGGAGCGGATCTCGTGCTCGCGCACGTTGAAGCTGATGTCGGTCAGCGCCTTGACGCCGCCAAAGCGCAGGCTGATGTTCTTGATGTCCAAAATGACATCGCCGATTTTTCTGCTGCTCATGCTCAGGCCGCCTTTCTTGCCGCAGGGTAGGTTTGCGCTTCGAGGATTTGCAGCGTCGCGCTGACGCTGCCGGTGCGCCCGTCCTCGAACTTCACCTGGGTTTCAATGAACTGTTCCTTCTTGCCGCCGTACAGCGCCTCGATCAGCACGGCGTACTTCTCGGCCACGAAGTTGCGGCGGATCTTGCGCGTGCGCGTGAGCTCGTCGTCGTCCGGATCCAACTCCTTGTGCAGCACCAAAAAGCGCTTGACCTGCGTGGCCTCCATGCCTTCCTCGCTGGCCAGCTCCTGGTTCACCTTGGCCACGCACTCGGCAATCATCTCCAGCACCGGCTGCTTGCCCGCCAGATCCACGTAGCCGCCATAGGGCAGGTTGCGCTTCTCGGCCCAGTTGCCCACGGCCTCGTAGTCGATGTTGATGAAGGCGCAGACTTCATCGCGGTTGTGACCAAAGCACACCGCCTCCTTGACCTGCGGGAAGAACTTGAGCTTGTTCTCGATGTAATTGGGCGCAAACATCGCGCCGCCATTGAGCTTGCCCACGTCCTTGGCGCGGTCGATGATGCGCAGATGCCCTTCGGAATCGAGCACGCCGGCGTCACCGGTGAGGAAGTAGCCCTCCTCGTTGATGACCTCGGCCGTGGCGTCCGGGCGCTTGTAGTACTCCTTGAGCACCGACACGCCCTTGACCAGCACCTCGCCGTTGTCGGCGATCTTCAGCTCAATGCCCGGCGCCGCCTGGCCCACGCTGTTGAGCTTGACATGGCCGTTTTTCTGGATGCAGACATAGGCGCAAGTCTCGGTCTGGCCGTAGAGCTGCTTGAGGTTCACGCCGATGGAGCGGAAGAACTTGAACAGCTCCGGCCCGATGGCCGCGCCGGCGGTGTAGGCCACGCGGATGCGCGAAAAACCCATCACATTGCGCAGCGGCCCATAGACGAAGAAATTGCCCAGCGCGTACTTGAGGCGATCGAGCCCGCTCACGCTCTTGCCGTCCAGGATGTCAGCGCCCACGCGCTGCGCCACGCCCATGGCCTTGGCGTACATCCAGCGTTTGAGCGGCGAGGCATCTTCCATGCGGATCGAGACATTGGTCAGCAACCCTTCGAACACGCGCGGCGGCGCGAAGTAATACGTCGGGCCGATCTCCTGCAGGTCAATTTGCACCGTCGCCGAGGACTCGGGGCAATTGATCGTAAAGCCCGCCACCAGCCACTGCGCGATGGAGAACAGGTGATCGCCCACCCAGGCCGGCGGCAGGTAGGAGATCACGTTGTCGTCCTTGTTCAGGCCATCGACCTGCACCCCGCCCTGCGCCGACGTGGCAAAGGAGCGGTGCGTCTGGCACACGCCCTTGGGCTTGCCCGTCGTGCCCGAGGTGTAGAGGATCACCGAGACGTCATCGGGCTGGCCGGCCTGCACCTGCTGCTCGAAAGCGCCCGGATGCTGCTGATCCCACTGGCGGCCCATCTCCAGCAATTGCTCGACGCTGAGCAGGCAATCTTGCTGATAGCTGCGCATGCCGCGCGGGTCGTCGTAGACGATGTATTGCAACTGCGGGAAGGTCTCGCGGATCTCCAGCAGCTTGTCCACCTGCTCCTGATCCTCGGCAAAGACCACGTGCACCTCGGCATCGGCCACGACGTAGGCCATCTCCGAGGCCACCGCATCCTGGTACATCGGCACCGGCACGGCGCGCAGGCACTGCGCGGCCAGAAAACTCATGTACGCATAGGGGCGGTTGCCCGAGACCAGCGCCAGATTGCGCCCTTGGCTCAAGCCCAGCGCCGCAAACCCACAAGCCAGGTGGCGCACGTCACGCGCCACCTCGCGCCAGTTCCAGGTCTGCCAAATGCCGTATTCCTTCTCCCGGATTGCCGGATCCTCGGGCCGTTGCTGGGCATGCTGAAGCAGCAGCCGGGGAAATGTCGTCTCCATGTCCTGTGCCTTTCTCTGCAAGAACGGGTCTTTCAAGAGCCTGCACCACCTCGCACTGCGCCAGAAAAGCGCCGCCTGCCGGCTTCGGGAGGATGAATGCAGGGCGGCATGATAGCCAGGACTTTGACGTTTTTCTGTCCTTTCAAAGACAATTATGGGTAAACCCTAGGCAGGTATTTCCCTGGTTTTTCCAGCCCGCAACTGCCCCTATGTTTCGCTGCATGAGAAGCCCCGCCCCAGAACGCCGTTTGCCCGCCATCGTGCAGCAACGCCGCGCCCCCACCGAGGACGAGCTTGCCGCCATTCCCTGGCTGGCTCGCCTCAAGCCCCAGGATCGGCGCTTTGCCGAAAAAGCCATCGAAGTCGGCCAGATCCCGCAGGGCGACTTCATCTGCATCGCCGGCAAGCCCGTGCGCTACTGGCTGGGCGTGGTCGATGGCCTGTTCAAGATGAGCAACAACCGCGTCGACGGCACCACCATCAGCTACGCCGGCATCCCCAAAAGTTGCTGGTTCGGCGAGGGCACGGCCCTCAAGCGCGAGCCCTACCGCTACAACATCCAGGCGCTGCGCAAAAGCACCATCGCCGCGCTGCCGCTGGAGGCCTTCCACACCCTGCTGGATCGCTCCATCGAATTCAACCGCGTCATCATGGGCCAGCTCAACGAGCGCGTGGGCCAATTCATCGTCGGGCGCGAGATGGACCGCCTCTCCAACCCCGACGCGCGCGTGGCGCGCTCACTGGCCGCGCTGGTCAACCCCGTGCTGGCCCCCAACGCCGACCGCAGCCTGCGCATCACCCAGCAAGAGCTGGCCTACCTGATCGGCCTGTCGCGCCAGCGCGTGAACATGGCGCTGGTGCGGCTGCAAGCCCAGGGCCTGGTGCAGCTCGAATATGGCGGCCTGCAAGTGCTCGATCCCGCCACGCTGGCGCAGTACGAATAAGCTCGGCCGCGCCCGCGTCATGCCATGATGGCCTGCGCAGAAATTCCCGGGCCGTATTGCCGCGCCACATTTGCACCCTGACCCACCCACCACACGCACCAAGGAGACACCCCATGCGCATTTCCCGCCGCCGCTTCAACCGCCAATCCGCCGCCATCGCCTGCGCTTTGGGCCTGGCCCTGGGCAGCAGCAACGCGCTGGCCCAGCCAGACTACCCCAGCAAGCCAGTGCGCATCCTGGTGCCATTCGCCTCTGGCGGCACGACCGACATCATTGCCCGCACCATTGCCGAGCCGCTGGGCAAGGAGCTCGGGCAGGCCGTAGTCATCGAGAACAAAAGCGGCGGCGGCGGCACCATCGGCGCGACCGAGGCGGCGCGCGCCCCGGCCGATGGCTATCTGCTGAGCATCGCCACGGTCTCCACCACCGCCTCCAACCCGGCCATCAATCCCAAAGTGGCATACAACCCACTGACCGATTTCACCCCCATCATCAACATCGCCGCCACGCCCAACCTCATTGCCGTGCACCCTTCGTTCCCGGCCCAAAACTATGAGGAGTTCATCAAAGCCGTGCAGGCCAAGCCCGATGGCTACGCCTACGCCTCCTCGGGCACGGGCGGCATCGCCCACCTGCAAATGGAGCTGTTCAAGACCCTGACCGGCCTGTCCATGCAGCACATTCCTTACCGCGGCTCAGGCCCGGCCCTGACCGATGTGGTGGCCGGGCAGGTGCCCATCCTGTTCGACAACCTGCCCTCGTCAATGCCCTTCATCGCCAGCGACAGGCTGCGCCCCCTCGCCATTGCCGCGCCCCAGCGCATCGCCGCGCTGCCGCAGGTGCCCACCTTCAAGGAACTGGGCCTGGAGCCAGCCAACCGCATGGCCTACTACGGCATCGTCGGCCCCAAAAACCTGCCCGCGCCCATCGTGCAAAAAATCCACGCCGCCACTGCCAAGGTGCTGCAGGGCGCCGCCGTGCGCAAGCGCATCGAGGACACCGGCGCGCACATCGTCGCAAACAGCCCCGAGGAGTTTGCCGCCCAGATCAAGGCCGAATACGAGGTCTATGCCGACGTAGTCAAAAAGCAGCAATTGACGCTGGAGTAAGCCGCCGCCCCAGGCCACGCCAACAGCGGCTGCGCCGCGGCAAAGATGGGTATATTCGAGAGACAGTGCGCGCACCGGAGCCGGTGCGCGCAATCTTCTTGCCCGCCCCGCTGCCGCTTGGGCGCAGCCCCCACCGCAACCCCACAGGAAACGACTTTCATGACGCCATCCCGCCGCCGCTTCACACGCCGTCTTGCCGCTGCAATGGCCTGCTGCACCCTGAGCCTGGGCGCGGGCCCAGCCCTGGCCGAACACACCGAACAGGCCGCGCAGACCGAGTACCCCGTGCAGCCCATCGAGCTGCTGGTGCCCTTTGCCGCTGGCGGCACGACCGACATCATCGCCCGCGCCATTGCCGAGCCTTTGGGCAAGGAGCTGGGCCAGCCGGTGCTGGTGGTCAACATTGACGGCGAAGGCGGCATAGCCGGCGCGCAACAGATCGCCCGCTCCGCCGCCGATGGCTATCGGCTGGGCATCGCCACCGTCTCCAGCATGGCCTCCAACCCAGCCATCAACCCCGAGATCGGCTACCACCCGCTGAGCGACTTCAGCCCCATCATCCACATTGCCGCCACACCCAATGTGCTGTCGGTGCACCCCTCCTTTCCTGCCAAAAGCTATGCGGAGTTCGTCAAAGCCGTGCAGGCCAAGCCCGGTGGCTACGCCTACGCCTCCTCGGGCACGGGCGGCATCGGCCATTTGCAGATGGAGCTGCTGCAATCGCTCAGCGCCCTGGCCCTGCAGCACGCGCCCTACGGCGGCGCCGGCCCGGCGCTCAACAGCGTGGTCACTGGCGAGGTGCCCATCCTGTTCGACAACCTGCCCTCCTCGCTGTTTTCCATCACCAGCGGCAAGCTGCGCCCCATCGCCATTGCCGCGCCCCAGCGCATCGCCGCGCTGCCGCAGGTGCCCACCTTCAAGGAGCTGGGCCTGGAGCCGGCCAATCGCATGGCCTACTACGGCATCGTCGCCCCCAAAAATCTGCCCAAGCCCATCGTCTACAAAATCCATGCCGCCAGCGCCAAGGTGCTGGGCATGGCCACCGTGCGCCAGCGCATCGAAGACACCGGCGCGCACATCGTCGCGAGCAGCCCCGAGGAGTTTGCCGCCCAGATCAAGGCCGAATACGAGGTCTACGAAGAGCTGGTCAAACAGCGCAAGCTGACCCTGGAGTGAACGCCGTGTCGCACGGCGCAGCGCCCAACGACCTGGCGCTGATTGAGCAGTTTGCCGACAGCCTGTGGCTGCACGACGGCCTCTCGCGCCAGACGCTGTACGCCTACCGCAAGGATCTGGAGCTGTTTGCCGCCTGGCTGGCGCAGCAGCGCCCGCCCGTGGCACTGCCCGCCGCCCAGGAAGCGCACATTCAGGCCTACTTCGGCGCTCAGCACGCCAGCACCCGGCCCAGCACAGCCAACCGCCGGCTCACGGTCTTCAAACGCTTTTTCCGCTGGATGCTGCGCGAGGGCCTGCGCAGCGACGAGCCCACGGCGCGCGTGCTCGCAGCGCGCCAGGGCCTGCGCATTCCCAAAAGCATGAGCGAGGCCCAGGTCGACGCCCTGCTGGCCGCGCCCGACGCCAGCACGCCCTTGGGCCTGCGCGACAAAGCCATGCTGGAGCTGATGTACGCCAGCGGCCTGCGCGTGAGTGAGCTGGTGGCCCTCAAGACCCACCAGCTGCGCATGGCCGAGGCCGTCGTGCACATCAGTGGCAAGGGCGGCAAGGAACGCCTGGTGCCCTTTGGCGCCGTGGCCCAGCAATGGCTGCAACGCTACGCGCAGCAGGCGCGCGCGGCCATCCTGGGCGGCCAGCTCAGCGACGATTTCTTCGTCACCGCGCGCGGCCAGGGCATGGGCCGCGCCATGTTCTGGGTGCTGGTGAAAAAGTACGCCCAGCAGGCCCAGATCACGCAGCCGCTCTCACCACACACGCTGCGCCACGCCTTTGCCACGCACCTGCTCAACCACGGCGCCGACCTGCGCGCCGTGCAAATGCTGCTGGGCCACAGCGACATCTCCACCACCACCATCTACACCCACGTGGCGCGCGAGCGCCTCAAGCAACTGCACGCCCGGCACCACCCACGGGGTTGATGTCACTGATGGGGCGGCGGCGCATCCGCGCCAGCGGCGGGGGCAGCGGGGGCGGCAATCTCGGCGCGCAGGGCGCGCAGCTTGGCCTTGACCAGGCGCGCATGTTCCGGGCCGATGCGCACCAGGATTTTCTGCCCAGCCGACAGGGCTTCGAGCTGCGGATCCTCGAACTCATAGCGCACCCAGGGCTGCAGCGAAGGCACCTGGCCGCGCACCGGCATCAGTCGCACGCGCGGCGCCTGCGACTCCGGGGCCTGCAACAGGTGATCGATGACGGCCACCAGCCGGTCATTGAAATACCCCTGCGGATAGCCCAGCTCCTCATAGGCTTGCTGAAACAGCGGGTAGTGCTGGCGGTAGCTGCGCGCCAGCTCGGCCGCATCCAGCCTGTGCAGCAGCGCCACGGCAGCGGCATAGCGGGCGCTGTTGGCCTGGGCGATGGCCGTGCCGCCCTCGGCGGCCAACTCCTGCACGGTAAAACGCTCGCCCGTGGGATGCAGCGGCCAGAGCATGGCCGAGGCGCGCGGCCGGCTGAGGTTGTCCACCGTGGCCACGAAGCGGCGCACGAAGCGGTCGCTGCGCACCAGCGCCTGCACGGGCTGCGGCCCGGCCAAGGCCGCCAGCACGCCAGCCATGGCCGCGTCCGAGGCATCCAGCTCCGGCAGCGCAGCGCGGGCCTGGGCGTCTGCCCCTTCCTGCCCCGGCACTGACCAGGGCGCAATGGGGTGGCGCGGCGCGGCCGGGCCAGCATCCAGCGCATGGCCCTGCTCATCGCCTTGCACGCCCTGCCCGCCCTGCGCAACGGCTGCGCCAGCCTGCGGCGCGCTGGCCTGGGCATCGGCTGCGGGTTGCTCGGCGCTGGCTGGCGCAGGATCGGCCGGCACCGCCGGGCGTTCGTCATCGCGCAGCTGCCGCGCCCATTGCCGGGCCTGCTGCGCGCCTTGCTCCAAGCCGCGGCGCAGCGGCTCAGGCAACGCCCCTGGCGTGCGCCAAGCCCACCACAGCGCCGCAGCAGTCAGCAGCAACAGCGCCAGCACGGCCCAGCCCCAGGGAAAACGGCGTCGCGCCGCATGGATGCGGTCTGCGCCCGCACGGACTCGTTGGCTCATGGCAAATCTCCCAGAAGTAAGCAAGCGCCTGTTCACGGGCTCGGTACGGGCCGGATTCGTGGACAAGCTCCGAAGCGTTTTTATGAGCTTCGCAGCCCTGCGAAGTTCAGCGCCATTCACACGGGTTTTGCGGCGGCAGCGGCCTGTTCGCCCTCAGTGCCCTCAGTGCCCTCCGCGCCGCCCCCAGCCGGGCCAGAGGCGCGCTGGCGCGCCAGCACGTAGATGGGGGCAAAGGCTTCGGCCTGCACGACTTCGATCAGGGTTTCCTTGGCCAGCTCCAGCAGCGCGATGAAGGTCACCACCAGCACGGGCACGCCCAGCTCGGGGCGGAACAAGGCCTCGAAGGGCACGTAGGGCTTGCCCTGCAAGTCGCGCAGCACGTGGCTCATGTATTCGCGCACGCTGAGTTTTTCGCGCGTGATGGTGTGGTGCGCCACCAGCTTGCTGCGCCGCACGATGGCCAGCCAGGCGCGGCGCAGGTCTTCGGGCTCGACATGCGGCAGCACGGGCGCGAGTTCCAGGTCGAAATGCGCCTGCGTGGGCCAGAACTCGCGCCCCTGTTGCGGCAAGGCGTCGAGCGCGCGCGCGGCCAGCTTGGTTTTCTCGTATTCGAGCAGGCGCTGCACCAGCTTGGCGCGCGGGTCGGGCTCGTCCTCCTCCTGGGCGGCGGGCGGGCGCGGCAGCAGCATGCGCGATTTGATCTCGATCAGCATGGCCGCCATCAGCAGGTATTCGGCCGCCAGCTCCAGGTTGCGGCTGCGGATTTCCTGCACATAGCCCATGTACTGCTGGGTCAGCGGCCCCATGGGGATGTCGAGGATGTTGAAGTTCTGCCGCCGAATCAGGTACAGCAGCAAGTCCAGCGGCCCCTCGAAGGCTTCGAGGAAGACCTCCAGCGCATCGGGCGGGATGTAGAGGTCGGCGGGCAGCTCGAACAGCGGCTCGCCGTACAGGCGCGCCAGGGCTTCGCCCTGGGGCAAGGGCTCGTCCGGCGCGGGCGCATCATTGATGGATGGCTCGGCCTGCGCCGCAGCCGCCTGAGCATCCGGCTCGGCCTGGGGCAGGCCCATCATGGGCTCGGGATTGCCCTGCACGTGGATTCAGCAAGCCAGCCGGCGCGCAGCCTAGCCCGCTTCAGCCCTGGCCGCCGGGGCCAGGCTGCTCGTCGGCAGCGGCCGGCTCGGCGTGATCGGGGTTGGTCTGGTAGACGTAGGGCTTTTGCGCCACCTGGCCGGCGCGGAACTGGGCCCACAGACGCGGGTTGACGTCCTTGTCCCACAGCAGCTCGCGCCCGGCCTGCTGCTGCGCATCCAGATGGGGGCGCTCGGCCTTGAGCTGGTCGAGAAAGCGGGTGGCGTCGGACTCGTAGTGGGGGCGTTGGAAGATTGACATAGACTTGGCTCGGCTAGGCACAAGTTGCCGATTCTACGCCGCCGGCCTTTCTCTTTCCCTTTGCCTTTGACTCTTTCGCCATGGCCCATTTCCTGCGCATCTTCCCCGCGCTGCGGCGCACGCTGCTGCTGGCCGCCCTGCTGCCGCTGCTGCAGGCCTGCGACCCCATCGCCCTGGACAAGCTCTCCATCGGCCAATCCACCGAGGCCGACGTGCGCGATGCCATGGGCGCGCCGCACCAGATCTGGCACGAGGCCGACGGCAGCCGCACGCTGGAGTACAACCGCCAGCCGGCCGGCCACGTCAACTACATGCTGGTGCTCGGCCCGGATGGGCGGCTGCGGGCCATTGACCAGGTGCTCAACGCACAGCGGTTCGCCAAAATCCAGCCCGGCATGCACTACGACCAGGTGCGCCGCCTGCTGGGCCAGCCCGCCAAGGACGTCTGGTACCCGCTGAAGCAAGAGCACCACGTGGACTGGCGCTATCTGCAAGATGCCACCACCAAGGGCATGTTCACCGTCGTGCTCGATGCGCAGCGCGTGGTGCAGCGCGCCTACACCGGGCCGGACATGGGCGAGGAATACCGCTCGGGCGGACGGCGCTGAGCCCGGCTGACCGGCCAGGCCCGCCACCATAAAAATGCGCCAAGCGATTGATTTACATGGCCTTTACCCGGCAGTCCACAAAATCTGTGGATAACTTTGTGGAAAAGCCCTGAGCAGCCGCAAGCAATGCTTGTCATTGCCTGCATGGCACTGGATCGCACAAATTTTCAGCAAGCGCCAAAAATCCAGAAATATCGTTAAAAATCAAATAGCTATACGACGATATTGAAAACATGCGCTTTGCCCGCCCTGCCACTCGGACGCGGCGCAGCGCCCCCTCTGGGCAGGCCCTGGCCGTGTGCATAACTGCCTGTTGCCAGCCCTGGCAGCGCCGCACGGCCAGCGCGGCGCTGGCAGCTTCTACAATCACCGCCGGCCACCCGGCTTCGATTCACCACCACAGGAGACTTCATGAAAATCCAAGGCAATGCATTCATCGTCACCGGCGGCGCGTCCGGCCTGGGCGAAGGCACGGCGCGCATGCTGGCCGAGCTGGGCGGCAAGGTCGTGATCGCCGACTTGCAGGTCGAGCGCGGCGAGGCCGTGGCCAAGGAAATCGGCGCGGTGTTCGTCAAGACCGACGTCACCAGCGAGGCCGATGGCCAGGCCGCCGTGGCCGCAGCGCAAAAGCTGGGCAAGCTCTCTGGCCTGGTCAATTGCGCCGGCATCGCGCCAGCGCAGAAAACCGTGGGCAAGAAAGGCGCGCACGATCTGGCCACCTTCAGCAAGGTGGTGCAGATCAACCTGGTGGGCAGTTTCAACATGATCCGCCTGGCCGCGGCCGCCATGGTCGGCAACGAGCCAGAAGCAACCGGCGAGCGCGGCGTGCTGATCTCAACGGCCAGCGTGGCCGCCTACGACGGCCAGATTGGCCAGGCCGCCTACAGCGCCTCCAAGGGCGGTGTGGTGGGCATGACGCTGCCCATCGCCCGCGATCTGGCCCGCGACGGCATCCGCAACATGACCATCGCCCCCGGCATCTTCGGCACGCCCATGCTGTTTGGCATGCCGCAAGAGGTGCAGGACGCGCTGGCCGCCAGCGTGCCCTTCCCCAGCCGCCTGGGCACGCCGCAGGACTATGCCAAGCTGGCGCGCCACATCATCGAGAACGACATGCTCAACGGCGAGGTCATCCGCCTGGACGGCGCCATCCGCCTGGCGCCCAAGTGAGCATCCAGGGCGCGCCCGCCACCGCCCGCACGGCCCCTTGTTGCCGCCTGCGCGCGCCCTGCCCCCTGCGCCGAGCGCCTCGGGCAGCCAGGCGGTTTGCGTTACGATACGTTTGCTCTCAACTTCCCGCCACGCTTGGCGCGTGGTGCGGCGGCGCAGGCTCTGCGCAGACCGCACCCATGCCGCAGAGCGTGGCGCTTGCCTGATGGAACCTCCCAGTTGCCGCTGGCGCATGCAGCCGGCCCGCACCGCCCCCCTTGCGCCCCAGCCCAGCCGCGCCGCCCGCACGGCTGAAATTGCCGCCCTGCTGCTGCGTGGAGGCCCGGCATGGCAGTGTTGATTTTGGTCGGCCTGGTGGTGCTCAATGGCATGTTCGCCATGTCCGAGATTGCGCTGGTCACGGCGCGGCGCGCGCGCCTGCAAGCCCTGGCCGACGAGGGAGACAAGGGCGCGGCCCTGGCGCTCAAGCTCGGCCAGGATCCAACCCGCTTTCTCTCGGCCATCCAGATCGGCATCACCTCCATCGGCCTGCTCAACGGCATCGTCGGCGAGGCCGTGCTGGCCGCGCCGCTAGCGGCCTGGCTGGGCATGCTGGGCATGCCTGCCACCACGGCCAGCATCGTCGCCACGGTGGCCGTCATCATCGGCGTGACCTACATCTCCATCGTCGTGGGCGAGCTGGTGCCCAAGCGCCTGGGGCAGATCGCCCCGGAATCGGTGGCGCGCATCGTGGCCTATCCGATCCACTGGCTGGCGCTGCTGACGCGCCCCTTCGTCTGGCTGCTGGCGTTCTCCACCAACGCCTCGCTCAAGCTGCTGGGCGCGCGCCAAGCGGCCGATGACGGCGTGACTGCCGAGGAAATCCGCGCCGTGCTGGCCGAGGGCTCACAGTCCGGCGTCATCGACCAGAGCGAGCACGACATCGTGCGCAACGTCTTTCGCCTCGACGACCGCGAAGTCGGCTCGCTGATGACGCCGCGCACCGACATCGTCTTCATCGACCTGCAAGCCTCGGACGAGGACAACCTGCGCCGCATCACCGAATCCGGGCACACGCGCTTTCCGGTCTGCAACGGCGGGCTGGATCAAATCCTGGGCTACATCCACGCCAAGCAAGTGCTGGCGCGCGTGACCAGCGGCCAGGGCCCGGATTTCGCGCGCGACCTGCACACCAGCCTGTACGTGCCCGAGACCCTCACCGGCATGGCCCTGCTGGAGCAGTTCCGCGCCAACAGCCTGCAAATGGCCTTCGTCGTCGATGAATACGGCGAAACCGGCGGCATCGTCACCCTGCAGGACGTGACCGAGGCCCTGACTGGCGAGTTCACCACCCACAATGCCGACGATGCCTGGGCGCGCCAAATCGGCGAGGATGCCTGGTCGCTGTACGGCACCATCCCCAACGTGGAGCTCAAGGATCGCCTGGGCCTGAGCAGCGTGCCCGAGGAAGAGCGCGGCCACTACCACACCCTCAGCGGCATGTTCATGCTGCTGCTCGAACGCATCCCGCAGGTGGGCGACAGCATCGAATGGCAGGGCTGGCGTTTCGAGGTCGTGCAAATGGACGGCAAGATGGTCGAGCGCGTCACCGCCACGCGCCTGCCGCCCGCCACGCCCCTTGCTGCCCCGGGCGCCTGAAGGGCGCCGCGCCGCATGCACCACGAGCACAGCCCCCACGCCCACCTGGCCCAGCACGAGGATGCCCAGGCGCCCGAGTTGCTGCGCATCGTCACCTACAACATCCACAAGGGCGTGCAAGGCCTGGGGCCGTTGAGCCGACTGGAAATCGGCAACCTGGGCCTGGCCATCGAGCAGCTCGACGCCGACATCGTCTGCCTGCAGGAAGTGCGCAAGCACAACCTGCGCGGCCAGGCGCGCTTTGCCCACTGGCCGGCGCTGCCGCAGGCGCAATACCTGGCGCCCGAAGGCTACGAGGCCGTCTACCACACCAACGCCATCACGCGCCACGGCGAGCACGGCAACGCCCTGCTGACGCGCTGGCCGGTGCTGCGCTCGCAGCAGCGCGACATCTCCGACCACCGGCTGGAGCAACGCGGCATCCTGCACGCTGAGATCAACGTCGGCGGGCACATCGTGCACGTGCTGGTGGTGCACCTGGGCCTGATCCACATCAGCCGGCTGCGCCAAATCGCCATGATCCGCGAGTTCGTGCGCGAGCACATCCCGGCGCACGAGGCGGTGGTCGTGGCCGGCGACTTCAACGACTGGGGCGACCAGACCGGCCTGCTGCTGCGCGAGACCGGCTTCATCGAGTACGACGCTGGGCGCGCCTTCACCTACCCCTCGCGCCTGCCAGTGGTGCAGCTCGACCGCATCTTCGTGCGCCGGCTCGTGCCGCAATCGATCTTCGTGCCGCGCGGGCGCATCTGGTGGCGCATGTCCGACCACCTGCCGCTGGTGGCCAGCTTTCGCTTCG
>JAUMYI010000288.1 GCA_030528705.1 Comamonadaceae bacterium
TGGGCCTGCACGTGACCACCACCCAGCCCGAAGACCCCGGCGTGAGCGTGATGCTCTTTGCCGACGGCGGCCACTTCACGCGCCGCTCCGATGCGGCCGGGCGCGTGGAAGCCTGGTTGTTTGCCAGCGCCACCTGGCCGGGTTTCCTCTTGGAAAACCACATCAAGGGCATGCGGACGATTCAGATTTTTGTACACCCCAAAAACGGCGACGCCCGCCCGCCCATCGGCAAAACGCTGATGCTGGTGCAAGACGAGGGCAAGGTCAGCGAGCGGTCTCAATACATCCGTATCACCAAGGTCAGCTCGGTGCGCCGCACCTTTGTGCATGGCGACATCGATTACGAAGCCATTGTGCAGACATTGGAGCTGAGCGACCCGCTGGAAATGGACTTCAAGGGCACGCCGCCTAATCGCCAGTTTGTGCCCGCCACGGGCGCAGCCATCTTGCGCGACACCACCGTAGCCGACGCGGCACGCTACTACGGCACGCGCAAGCTGGCAGCCCCGGCCAAGGTGGGCGATCTGCACATCAAGGCCGACGGCATCTACGGCCAGCTGGTGCCCAGCAGCCAAACTGAGACTCCCATGACTGATCTGAGCGCCGCTGGCCAGGGCATCGCGGTGATCTCTGCCGGGCAGGATGCATGGTGCGAGTACATCAGCAACCAGCCGCTTAACTCGGCCAACCGCCTGCTGCTGGGCAGCCCCTGCGAGCCAGGCACATTGAGCATCGTTACCGGCAGCGGTACGCTGACGGATGATGGCGGCCGCCTGATGATGGCCGGTCAGACCATCGGCACCGTGGACTACGGCGCAGGCGTGGTGCACTGCACGCAGCAGTCCATCACCAGCTCGCTGGCCGTGCGCTTTCGCGCGGCCGTTGCCCCCGTGGTGCATTACGACAGCGACAGCTACCCCGTGACGGCTGCCAACCGCAGCTACAACTGGTCGCACACGTTGCCATCGCCACCCGCCAAGGCGACCTTGCACGTGGGCTATATGGCCGGTGGCAACTGGTACGAGCTGTGGGACGACGGCTCGGGCACCCTGCGCGGGGCCGACCCGGCCTTTGGCGTGGGGCGGCTGGAGGCGGCCAGCCTCACCGCCACGGCCACCTTTGGCGCGCTGCCCGATGTAGGCAGCGAGGTGATCTGGTGGTGGGCCATTGCGGGCGATTACGACACCAGCAACCCCGCAGCGGGCAAGCAGGTGCCGTTGTACGTGGCCCTGCCCATCGGGCAAGACATGCCACGGCCCTGCACCATCGTCTGGCAAGAGGGCACGGATGGCTCCGGGGCCAAGCGCACGGCCATTTGCGACGAGCTGGGTGACGTGACGGGCGATGCCACCGGCTACATGGACATCGAGGGCGGGCGCATGATGCTGCAACTGTCGGCCCTGCCGCCGATGGGCCAGCTCTTTACCGTGCACCAAGGGCTGCCCAAGCCGCCAGACCCGCCGCCACCGGGGCCGGATGATCCGCCTGCGCCCCCACCGCCCAAGCCCGAACCCAAGATCGTGCAAAAGTGGAGCCAGCCAGTGACCGGCTTTCAGGCCGACGGCGCGACCTCGCTCACCATTTTGCTAGGCAAAGAGATTTGCAAGGGCTGCGTGATTGTGTACGTGCCCCTGGTCTCGGCCAAGGGTGAGGAGGTGCAAGGCGGCGGCTCCAGCGATGCGGGCTTGGGCGGCTCGTCCAACGGCAGCCACGAGCTGCGCTGGACACCCATTGCAGGCTTTACCGTGCGCCTGCGCGACAACGGGCAGGGCCAAATGGTGCTGGACACAGCACTGGTGTCCGGTTCGCCCATTGGCAAGGCGCTGGGATCGGTGGACTACACACGCGGCGAGATCATCATCCAGCTGGGTGGGCTGCATGTGCCTTTCCCTTGCCGCGTCACGCAAAAAAACGAGCGCAAGCGCAACGGCCTGGGCGGCTTTGGTGGCAGCAGCAGCTACCACGCAGGCACCAAAACGCGCACCGACCCCGTGCGCTGCGACAGCCCGGGTAGCGCCACGGTGCAGTACGCAGAGCCTGTCGAGATCATTGAGCAAGACCCCAACACCAGCCCAAGCCCCAGCCCCGGCGGCTCTGGTCAGGACACGGGCACACCCAAGCCACCCGAAGAGTGGAAGCCGGAACTGGTCAAGAAGGTCGAGGCCAAAGAGCTGATCGGCACCATCCCGGCCATTGCCGAGAGCCTGACGCTGGCCCACGCCTTGTTGAGCTTTGACGGCGTGCTGCCGGGCGACGGCATCCGCCAAACGGCTGTGGCCACGATGGGTGCGCTGTGGGGTGTGCGGGCCGATGGCCACCGCGTCGAGATGGCCCCGCTGGATGTCAATACCGGCAAGCTCGTGCTCAAAAAATGGGTGGCCGGTGGCGCGGGCAGCTTTGGCG